>JAQBUX010000335.1 GCA_027623795.1 Chloroflexota bacterium | reverse complement strand
GGCCTGTTTGGCTGACTTCGAGAGGCTCCGGATTTCCTGAGCCGCTATCACCAGCACCGGGATGCTGAGGGTCAACAGCCGGAGAAGCTTGTCGGTCGTCACACGCTGCAGCAGGTAGCCGATCTTCGGCAGCCGGCCGTCGACGATCCCGAAGAGAGCGTTTGACGGAGTCAGGTTGACGTCCGGGGCCAGGTTGTTGTCGCCCTGGGTCTGGAAGTACAGCACGCCGTCGATCACCTTGACGTCGATCACCCTGTGAGTGACCAGTCCGTGGCCGTCCGGGCGGTAGAACGAAATCGCGTCGCCGAGCGCTACATCTTCGGCGGTGGCCCGGCGAACCAGCGCCACGTCTCCGGGATCCAGGAACGGCTGCATGCTGCCGCTCGTCACCACCATCGTCTTCAGGCCGAACACACCCGGGATGACGGTCGAGGCGGCCACGAGAACAGAAATGGTCAGCGTGATCGCCATCGCTGAGAAGACTGCAAGGCGGGCCACCATCCGCAGAGACGGGAGCCGGAACCGGGGCAGCCCGGGAGTTATTCGTGGGAGCGGTTGTGTGTACTGCATGATCATCTTCTCTCGGAGTCAGCGCCCAAAAGTCGGTGCGGGGAAGTCGCCGTCGGTGGTCGTCCGGGCGGGCCTATCACCCATGACCAGCCCGGACGACCCCGGATTCCCTCTCCGTAGTGGCGACTAGGAGTTGTTCGCCGTCTGTTCCGCCGCCGCCGTCAGAGTCGCCGTCGTCGTCGTGCCCTGGAAGCTGTTGCCGGTCGCGAAGGGCAGCGAGACCTGGAAGCAGAGCGCCTCGTTCGCCGAGGCGGCGAGGATACGGTCACCGGTCTGCCCGCCGGTCGCCGGGTCGCCGATAAGGTCGATGCCAGATGTGGAGCCGAGATCGCCGGTCGCGTAGACGGTACTGCCGCTGCTAAATCCGGCGGCGTCACACGTCGTCACGCCCGTCTTGATGGTCATGTCGAGCTGTGCGGCCAGCGTGTCCTCGGTAGTCGTGCTGGAAAGCGCGTAGCGCATCTCCAGAGAGCCATCGTTGCTGATCGTCAGCGGCGCGTACTGGACGTCGCCCGGCGCCATGTTCGGGACATTGAAAACCGCCGAGGCGGGCGATGCGGAAACGTCGAGCGTGCCGGTCGTGAAACTGTTGGCGGACACCACTGCGCTGTCGGTGAACAGCGCTCCGGTGGCGGTCACTATAAGTGCGCCTCCGGCGGCCGAAAGGACCAGCCCGGACGTGATAAGGCGGACTACGCCCGCGCCGGACTGAAACAGGTGTCCGAGACCGAAGACGTTGGAGATTGCAGACATTGTTCCCTCTTCTCTTGCCGACTGTCGGGCAGGTCGTGACCCTTTCGGGTCGCCTCGATAGACCTGCCGCATCGTCCCGTCGGCCCTTGAGATCGAATATGAACGCTCTCTGCCAGAACACCGGATGAGGTTTGTAGGAATGACGTAGGAAGTGAGCCCTTCGGCCAACCGGGTTGGCCATCCAGTTCACATCGATGGGCACGAAGGACACACGCGGGGGATAATCCGAAGAGGAGTTGCCTGTGAGCTCAGATTCGAACCGCGGACAGGACAAGAAGATCAATGGCGAGGATGTCGCACGCGATCTGGACGACCTTGCGCACGCCCTCCGCTCACCCCTGACCGCACTCCAGGGCGGGCTGGAACTTCTCGACGAGACTGACGGCGCCACGCTGTCCCCCCCTGCCCGGCGGAGCCTCAACGTAGCAATGTCCGCCTCCCGGCGGCTATCGACGCTGATCGACGACACCCTTGATGTCGCCCGCGCACGAGCAGGGCAGCTCGATTTGACGCTAAGCGTGGCGCCGGCGCGGAGCCTGGTGGATACGGCGATCACCAACTACCGGACGGCTGGCGCGAACGATTCGGTCGAGATCGATATCGACTGCACAGACGTCGAGGTGGTGGCCGACGATGAGCGGATTCCTGTCGTCATCGGCAGGCTCATCGAATTCGTGGCCGGTAGGGCGGGAACTGTGCGGATTGAGGTCTCCCGCGAGGGCGCAGATGCGCGGTTTCATCTGTCCGCTCCGGACGCAGGCGACGCCCCACCTGGTCGCCCCGATCGCAAGAATCTTTCGCGTGCAGAGACCCTTGCGATCGCGATGTGTCGTGCCGTGGTGGAACTCCACGGCAGGACGATCTCCGTCGACTACCCGTCAGCGGACGACCGAAGCGAAGGCGGGTCCGGATCAGTGGCCAACGGCCGGGCGGTAAGCTTCACGCTTCCGACCGCCGATTAGCGACTCGCGACGGGAGCCAGTTATGCCGCCGGCGGCCGGTACGAGTAGCCGAACTCCCGGACCGTGCGGATGAGTTGCGGCTTCCGGGGATCTTCCTCGATCTTCGCCCGCAGGTATCCCACGTACAGCCTGACGCTGTCGCGTGACGCCTCCAGCGCGTCTGCGCCCCACGCCATGTCCAGAAGCTGATCCTGGCTGAGCACCTGGTTCGCATGCCGTACGAACGCGAGCAGCATCCGGTACTCATGCGGTGAAAGGGACACCTCGGTCCCACGCACGTTCACGATGTGCGCGTCTACGTCGATCGTGATCGCATCGTCCGAGTAGTTGTTGTCGCTCGCCGCCCCGACGGCCGGCATTGAGGCGCGGCGCAACGCCGCCTCGACGCGCGCCAGGAGCTCTTCGGCCCCGAACGGCTTGACGATGTAGTCGTCCGCACCCGCTTTTAGCCCGCGAACACGGTCCGTCTCGTTGTCGCGACCGGTGAGGAAAATGACGGGGATGTCCGACACCTCCCGGATCCGGCCGCAAAGCTCGTAACCGTCGATCTCCGGCAGCCCGACG
>JAQBUX010000334.1 GCA_027623795.1 Chloroflexota bacterium | reverse complement strand
GACCGGACGATTGTGCCGGCCACTCACGTTGACATCGATACGGGTAAGCGTGCGAAAGTAAGTGGTCTCAACGGTCTGCCGTGCGTCGGACGACGCGCGTACGGCTCCATTACGTCCTTACATCCCAGAAGAATAACGGCGGGTGCCTATGCCTCCTTCGATCGTGGTGATCGGAGGTGGGACCGGGAATTTCAGTGTCCTCTCGGGCCTCAAGGACCATGAACTTGATCTGACGGCCGTGGTCGCGATGAGCGACAGCGGTGGCAGTTCAGGACGACTACGTGACGAGCTTGGCCAGTTGCCTCCGGGCGACATTCGTCAGTGTCTTGTCGCCCTCGCGGGGGATGCCGAGCAGGGCGTCATGTTGCGCCGGTTGTTCACACACAGATTTTCGATGGGCGAAGGGCTTGAGGGCCACAGCGTCGGCAATCTGTTGCTGGCCGCGCTCACCGAGATCACAGGGGCGCATGATCGGGCGATAGAGGCCGCTTCCCGGCTTTTGAACATCCGGGGCCGCGTCATGCCGGTGACGCTCACAAACTCTCACCTGCATGCAGTGCTTACCGACGGGCGTGAGCTTGAGGAAGAAGCGTTGATCGACTCGCGTGGCGCAGAGGACGGCGTCGAGATCGACCACGTATTTCTGTCACCACCGGCATACGCCTTCCCGCCGGTACTTGATGCGATCGCCGCCGCAGACCTGATCGTTCTGGCGCCCGGGGACCTGTACACGAGCCTCGTACCGAACCTTCTGGCTGACGGCGTCTGCGAGGCGATCAGGTCCACGAAGGCCAGGCTGGTTTACATCACTAACCTCATGACCAAACCGGGCGAGACGGACGGGTTCACCGCTGAGTGTTTCGTGTCGGAGGTGAACCGGTACATCGGCGACGAGGCGCGGATCGATGTAGTTGTCGTGAACTCGGCGAAGTTCAGCGACCGCGTCCGGCATCGCTATCTGCAACTCGGGGCCCGTCCGGTCGAGTACGACATCAATCGAATGAAAGCTCTCGTCCCCTGGGTCATTGAGGCGGACCTCGTGGCGGAGGGAATATTTGTAAGGCACGATCCGGACAAGCTGGCCAACGCCGTCATCTCGTTGATACCGCGTCTGGTCTCAAGTCCAGAGGTCTCAGGCGGGACTCCCGCGGCCGGCGGTTAGCGGCGCGAGAGCGGATTACTTGGGCAGGCGGTCGAGCGCCTGGTTGGCGAGCGAAGTACGCCCGTTGTACCGCGGGTCAGCGATAGCGATGAAGGCATCCCGGACGGTGTCAAGGTGTGCGATCGGCGCTTGCGCCACCGCATAGGTCATGCGTCCCACGAGCCGGCTAACGCGCTGGGCGGTCGGTCCCTTGCTGGCCCTGGCGGGAGCCGTCTTGCCAGACACCCCGAGATCGACGACCGCCGCAAGAGTCCGCAACTCGCACTCGGCACCCTCCCGGGGGAATGACTGGAGTGTTTTCGCGAGATTCCGGGTTGACGTGATGTAGACGATCTCGTCATCGTCGAACACCGCCACCAACCCGGGTTTTTCGCCGATCATCCAGACCCCCTCGGGCGTAAGAAGATGACGATCAGCGCCGGTCAGGGCGCGATAGGTGGCTTCCCATTTGCCGAGGTCTGTAGAGTTGAACTGCATCATCTGGACGGTCCACCGGGTTGCCGTTCGCGTTCCGGAAGGCAACCGCTAGCTTTGCCGAGTATAGCTATTCCCTTTCGGAATGGCGGAGAATGGGCGGTATCGCCCTGATAAGCTAGGGAAATAAGTGAGTTAATGGGGTAGCCGGGAAGCCGCTGACAAAATCGTCGGGTCCCAATACGCCTGTATCGCCTACGGCCGCGCTCGGTTCCGAGCGCCCGGGCCATATACCAAACCGTACGCAGATTGCGACTACGGCGCCGGATTATTAATAGTGCAACTAATTCTAGTCGTGGATGACAACCCGGACGTACGCTTCGCCCTTACGACCCTCCTCGACGACGAGGGGTACGAGGTGATGGAGGCTTCCGACGGTGATGTCGGGATCGACGCGGCCCGTGAGCGAAAGCCTGACCTGATCCTGCTGGACCTGATGATGCCGCGCATGGACGGGTTCGAGACGCTCCGGGAGTTGAAGAAGGACGAGAATCTCTGCGACATACCGGTCGTGGTCTTGACGGCCAGGCGCGGCAGCGAGGATATGCCGCTGGCGATGGCTTTGGGAGCGGCGGACTACCTGCACAAGCCGTGGGACGATGGCGGCCTGGAACTGGCGGTGCGTAAGGCGCTGGGCGAGATCGACGAGTAAGGGATTACGTCCCTCTCGACGGCCGTGGCCGTCTGAACGCATCCTCGATCCCCTCCGATGTGGCCGGCACCACGCCGACCTCGGTGATGAAACCCGTCACAAGTTGCGCGGGCGTCACGTCAAACGCCGGGTTGATCGCCAGCGTCTCCATCGGTGGTACGCGCACTCTTTGAAGGACGCCTTCGTCATTTAGCCCCTCGATGAATACGACCTCGTCCTCGCTCCGCTCTTCGATAGGGATCGCATCGCCGTCCGGTGTGTTTCTGTCGAACGTCGATAGCGGAGCGGCGATGTAAAACGGGACGCCGTTGGCGCGCGCCGCCAGCGCATGCGAATAGGTGCCGATCTTGTTCGCCGTATCGCCGTTCGCTGCGATCCGATCAGCTCCGGTTATGACGATGTCGACGCGCCCCTGCCGCATGAGCTGCGCCGCCGCGCCGTCCGCCGCGAGCCGGTGGTCGATCCCTTCGTGGACCATCTCCCAGGCCGTTATCTTTGCTCCCTGGAGTCTGGGCCGGGTCTCCGAAACCCAGACAAAGGGACTCAACCCTTCCCGTGCCGCCGTGTAGATAGGGGATGTCGCT
>JAQBUX010000333.1 GCA_027623795.1 Chloroflexota bacterium | reverse complement strand
CGCGGTAGGCGGGGGATCAGCTATCGACACGTGCAAGGCGGCTAACCTGTACGCCACTTACCCGGCCGACTTTCTTGCCTACGTAAACGCCCCGATCGGCGGAGGCCGCCTTGCGCCCGGCTCACTGAGGCCGATGATCGCGATACCGACCACCGCGGGAACGGGGAGCGAGACGACAGGCGGCGCGATCTTCGATCTGCTTGAGATGAAGGCGAAGACCGGGATATCCGACCGAGCCATCCGCCCGACTATCGGGCTGGTGGACCCCGACAACACGGTCACGATGCCGCCGATGGTCGCCGCTTGCAGCGGGTTTGACGTCATGTGTCACGGCCTTGAGTCGTACACGGCGATGCCGTATAGCGACAGGGAGGCGCCTGCAGACCCCGGCAAGCGTCCCGCGTACCAGGGAGCAAACCCGATCAGCGACGTGTGGGCGAACTCGGCGCTTGAGATGGTCGCCCGCAACATCGTGCCGGCGGTCAACGATCCCTCTAACGACGCAGCGCGTTCCAACATGATGCTGGCGGCCACGTTTGCTGGCGTCGGCTTCGGCAACGCGGGCGTCCATCTCGCCCACGGGATGTCGTACCCGGTCTCCGGAATGGTGAAGGATTACGCCCCGGACGGGTATCCAGAAGGCCACCCGATGGTCCCGCACGGCATGGGCGTGATCCTGTGCGCCCCGGCCGTCTTTCGGTACACGGCGCCGAGCAACCCGGAGCGACACCTGCACTGCGCCAGGCTACTCGGCGCGGACACCTCGGGAGCCGGGCTGGAGGACGCCGGCGAACTGCTGGCATCCGCAATTGTGGGCTATGCACGGGAACTGGGCATGCCGAACGGGCTGTCAGGGGTCGGCTACACCGCGGATGATGTGGAGGCGCTGGTCGCCGGAACCCTGCCGCAACACCGCGTCACCAAGCTATCGCCGCGCCCGATCGACGAGTCCAGCCTTCGTCAGATGTTCATGGACTCGATGACGCTGTGGTGATCGCGTCAGAGGCGATTCTCGCCTCTCGTGCGATTCCCATCGTCCGATTCGGATAACGACCGGTCACCATCACGCTTACAATCCGGTCCTCATGCCGATCGATAAGACCGTCAATAACTTCGACGAGGCCGTTTCCGACATATCGGACGGCTCGGTTGTGATGATCGGCGGTTTTGGGGGCGCGGGCGGCATGCCGCATCTCCTCATGCTGGCGTTACGGGACAACGGCGCCCGAAACCTGACGATCATAGGCAACACCGCAGGAATCGCCGCGCCGACCGGGTTCGGGTGGCCAAAGGGTGTGGAGCCGATAGACCATGCGGTGCTCATCGAGAACGGGCAGGTGGCGAAAGTGATCGCATCCTTTCCGGTGTCGGGCTCCGTGTCTCGGCCGAATGCGTTCGAGAAGGGATTTCGCGCCGGGGAGATCGAGCTTGAGTTGGTGCCGCAAGGGACGCTGGCGGAACGGATGAGGGCGGCAGGGGCGGGCATCGCCGCGTTCTACACGCCGACCGCAGCCGGCACGACACTTGCGGACGGTAAAGAGACACGCGTGATCGGGGGCCGGGAGTACGTCATGGAGTACGCGCTGCATGCCGACTTCGCGCTGATCAGGGCGAAGACTGCCGATACGCTCGGCAACCTGGCCTATGCGGGAACCTCACGCACGTTTAATCCGCCGATGGCCGCAGCCGGAAAGGTTACGATCGCCGAGGTCGACGAAATAGTAGCTCCCGGCGGTATCGATCCCGAGCGCGTCGACACGCCGTCTATCTACGTCCAACGGATCGTGGAGCGCCCGCCATCGTCAGAGACCGGAGTGGTGTTGCCATGACTGACCCGGCCCACGGATGAAGCATTCGCCGGTTGTGCTGCTCGGCACTGATCACCCCCTCTCCCGTCCGCGCCTCACCGCAACCAACATACAAGGGAGAACTCTGTGTTATGGCTATATTCGTGTTCTATGAGTGTCCGGCCCAACTTCAATGACTGACCCCGCGCCACGTCTCGATCGAGACGTGCTCGCCATGCGCGTCGCTCGTGAGTTCGGCGACGGCGAAGTGGTAAACCTTGGCATCGGTATACCGACCCTGTGCTCGGATTTCGTGCCGCCCGGCGTGCAACTCATGTATCACTCGGAGAGTGGCCTGCTCAACTGCGGCCCGCTGGCGGACGACGGCGACGGCAACGTGGACCTGATAAACGCCGGTGGACAGTTTCTGAGCCCGATTCCCGGGATGGCGTTCTTTGATTCCGCGGAAGCCTTCGCCATGATCCGCGGCGGCCACATCGACGTTACGGTCCTCGGCGCGCTCCAGGTGTCGGCGACGGGAGACCTGTCGAACTGGTTCCTGCCTGCGCGCGGCGTGGGCAACGTCGGCGGCGCGATGGACCTGGCTGCGGGCGCAAAGCGGGTGATCGTGGCGATGGAACACAACGGACGCGATGGCACACCGAAGATCGTCCCGGAATGCACCTATCCGTTGACGGGCAGGGGATGTGTCAGCTTGATCGTCACGGATATCGCCGTGATCGAGGTGTTGCCGGACGGCGGCGGATTGCGGCTCATCGAGCACGCGCCCGGCTGGGACGCAGCGTCAATCAGATCGAACACCGAGGCAGTGTTGCAGGTGTCCCCGAATTTGACCGAGATAACGCTCGTCTAGCAATCGTGCTCCCGAGCGACCCGCGAGATGTGCCAACCGCGGGCCCGGCGTCGCGCCTCATCCGGCGCGGTACAGACTGCGCTCAGGGCCGTTCAAGTACCGATCTGTGAACCTCACGCCGTCGTCCGCCGTCCGATCTCGGTCGCCCCCATGCATTGGAGACCGCCACAGCCCTGATCGTCTATGAGAAAGACGATGACATTCGCTCGCGAGTCGGACATATGTGAAGCT
>JAQBUX010000332.1 GCA_027623795.1 Chloroflexota bacterium | reverse complement strand
CGCTCTGCTTTCTGCCATGGCGCTGGACCCGGCAGTCGTCGACCGACTGGATTTTGAAGAACTAAATTCGGTACTCGACGCCTGAGTCCAGGAAGCCGTTTCGCGGGCCGTTAGGCGGCCTTTTCGCTCGAGGAGTGCCCCTCACCGGACGCGGCTGACACAATGGCCTCCATGTTGTCCGGCATGAGGAACTGCGACCGTCCGCATTGGAAACACGAAACCTGAACGCCGTAGGGCCCGGCGTCTGAATAGATGTCGCCGCCACACTTATCACATGTAATGAACTTGAACATGTTGCTCATTTCGCCTGTCTCATGGTTGTGCGTTCCTGACGGCGTCGAGGAGATCGACCCGATCAACCCAACGTTGTGTGCTTGCAGTGTGACACCCGCGCAGGTGGAGGTATGTGGCGTGTTAGTGCCATATCAATGACCGGTTAGTACCCAGATATGAGCCGATCTGCTCAGGCGGCGCCCGACGAGGCTTGACGGTACGGCCCACAGTGAGGGTCCGGCCTGCGGCGATCCGCGAAGTTCAGGCCGGTGATCTTGAACCTGCTCTGGTATTCCCGGAGCCCGGTTGACGCCGAGAACGACATGAACGGAAGCATCGTAGCGCCAGGTATCGAAAATACTGTGGCGGTGGGGTCGTCCCCTGTTGAAGCTGAGATGTGCCGATGCAGGTTCAATGACGACGACCCGCTCGCGATCCATCGATTAAATATGCGGGCGGGCGTATCCCGGCACGCCCGAGCGGTCGTCTCATACCGGGACCGGGCGATCCAACGGTGATACGGGCGGCACGGCTGCCAGCGTATTTTCGCTAATCACTCGGGAATCACCTGGGAATCGCCTGGGAATAATCTGGCCCGAAAACGTGACCAGAACGCGTTGAGATGGTCTCTTCACGGTGACTCCATACCGGGCGGCGGCCACCCACTGCGGAGTATCATCGATCCGCAATGATTGAGACCGCGATGCCGCCAGACAGTCATAACGGAGACGTACCGGAGCGGAACACGCCGCATCTGGTGCTGGCCTCAAGTTCACCGCGCCGGGCGGAGATACTGGCGTCGGCCGGACTTCGAGCGGACGTGATGCCGACCGATACGATCGAGGATCGTCTGCCCGGGGACAGGACGCCGAGAGACTGGGCTTTACGCCTGGCAATGGACAAGGCGGCAAGCGCGGCCCGGACAACACCGGCCGCAATTACGCTCGGCGCTGACACGATGGTGGTGATCGACGGCGAGATTCTCGGCAAACCATTAGACCCGGACGACGCGGTCGCGACCCTGCGGCGGTTGCAAAATCGTCGCCATTCTGTCATTACGGCGGTCGCGATAGACGGCCCCGCCGGCAAATGGGCCGGCTGGTCGGCCACCGCCGTCCGTATCCGCGCGTTGACTGATCGGGAGATAGCCAACTACGTGGCGTCCGGCCTTCCCTTGGACAAAGCCGGGAGTTACGGAATCCAGGACCGTCCGTTCGCCCCCGCCGAGCGACTCGATGGCTGTTACCTGAACGTGGTCGGCCTGCCGCTCTGCCTGACGACCGAGTTATTTCGGCTGGCCGGGTTGCCGCTGGAAGCCCAATGCGCCGGTTGTGAAAGTCCCTCCAATTCCGTGGCGGTCCGGTCGTGAACTTCCTCGGGATAGGCGGGTTCGAGATCATCGTCGTCGCCGGGTTGGCCTTTTTTCTGCTCGGCCCGAAAAAGATGATCGAGACGAGCCGTACAGCAGGCAAAATGCTGCGGGAACTAAAGAGTGAACGCGACAAGTTCACGAAGATGGTCATGCAAGAGTTCGACGGCGACGACACTAAAGAGGACTCCGACGCTGCGACGCCGGAAGGCGCCGTAAGCAGGCCTCGAGGTCCGGTGCAGGACGCGCCCGACGTTCCCGGTCCTGCCGCGCCAACGGCCGCCGATGACGAGCCGGTTCCTCCCGCCGGGGGATCGACATGAACGATCCCGGACAGCCGTTCTCGTACCACTTCGGCGAGCTCAAGCGGCGGATGATCCACACGGTCCTGTTCTTTTTCGTCTCGACCGGCGTCGCACTCGTGTTTCACAGGCAGATTCTTCGCTGGCTGCTCGCTCCGGCGGACGACCTGAACAGGTTCACCGACGGTCAGGCGATCTTCACCGACCTGACGGAATTCTGGGGAGCGGTGGCGAAGGTATCGATCCTCGCCGGTGTCGCCGCAACGACGCCGTTTCTACTGTTCCAGATCGTCCGTTTCGCCTCGCCAGGACTTCAGCCCCACGAGCGACGGTGGGTATGGGTTCTCGTACCCGGCAGCCTGATCTCGTTTGCGACCGGCGTGGCGTTCGGCTACTACGTGCTGCTACCCCCGGCGATCAGCTTCCTTCTGAACTTCGGCGGCGACATCGCCACGCCGCTCATCAGGATCGGCTCTTACATGGGGCTGGTGACGTCGCTTCTGTTCTGGCTCGGTGTCATATTCGAGTTGCCAATCGTCCTCTTCTTCCTGGCCAAGATCGGCATCGTTACGCCCAAGTGGCTGGCGTCGAAACGGAGATGGGTGGTGGTTGTGGCCTTCGTAGCGGGCGCGATGATCACGCCGACCTTCGATCCGATCAACCAGTCGCTTGTGGCGGGGCCGATCATCGTCCTGTACGAGGTCGGCTACTGGCTTGCGCGCATCGGCGTGCGGGGCAAGGGAAAGCGTGAGGCGGAAGCGGAGGCGGAGGGCGGCGCCTGAAGCTGAGTGCGACGCACGACTGCCTGATCGCCGGGCACCTGCGTGAGGCAAAAAAAGACCCGCCAGTCAGGCGGGTCTTTTATCAGATCAAGACTTGATGCGGGAACTAGCAGGGTGCTGAAAAACTCGCGATCTGGGCTGGGGTTGAGTAAGCTGCGATCAGTTCGGCAGG
>JAQBUX010000331.1 GCA_027623795.1 Chloroflexota bacterium | reverse complement strand
CTCCGCTTGCCCTCGTTCCAATGATGTCTCATCAATGCGCCGGCACCGTCGCGATGCGGTGAGCACCCACCGCCAGACCGCGGTCGCGGCGAGGGTTAGGGCCTGATTCCGCGTCCGGTTGCTGTCAAAACTGCTGTCAAACGCGATCCGGCCCCGGAAGCGATGATGCGTCCGAGGCCGGATTTACGTTCAAAATGCTGGTGGAGCTGGCGGGGATTGAACCCGCGACCCCCTGGTTGCAAACCAGGTGCTCTCCCACTGAGCTACAGCCCCATTATTCGGCCGTGGGACAACCGTCTCGTCCCGACATAGAGGCGCGGCCTGGTCACACCTTAGAACGGCAACCGAGCGGCGCCAACACAAAGCGCACTCTTTACTGCGTCGCGTGCCTGCGTTGCCTGTTTCCTGAAGTGACAGACCTCGCTTGTGCGAAATCGTTACTCCGTCCCTTGTCGACCCTCCGTACTCCAGCTCCGTGCGATCAGAAGTACGTCGATCCGCTGGGTCAAATCATTCCGCCGACACCATCTTAACGAGCGCCCGGTACGCGGGTCCAGAGCGAACGGGCAACCGACCGTCGACGCCCTCCCAACTCTTCGCCCTCGAATTTCGTCGCCGGCCGAATCGACTGATCGATTCGCCACCTGTTTCCGGAGAAATGGCGGGCGGGCACGTCCACGCGCTCTGTTCACTGACTCTGCTTGAAAACCCGCCGAGCGCGCCCGAAACCGCTTTCTCCCGTCGATTTCCGCGCCAACGAATGACGCCGCCCAATCCTGTATGTGAAATCCCGCACTAACACTTCACGAAGTCCTCACGGTTGCTCCCCGTGTTGTTCACGCCCCTCTCACGGAGATGGGTGTCGCATAGCTCGCAAGCGCAGCCGTCCGAGGTGACCGCACGGGTCTGGACGCAAAAACGTCCGGCCAGCCGCTTCGCCGATTTGCGCACTCGAACCGCTCTGGTCGCGTTTAGTTCGAACACTCCCGCACGACGCGACAAACGCCTGGCAGTCGAGATCAGGAAATGTGGCCACCGGGCCACAGGAAAGGGACGGCGATCCAATCAACTCCTCCCGTAAGGGGCCGGAACCACGTCCTGTGCGCGCCTTCAACGGCCAAATGGCGTGGTCCCGGCCTCTCGGCGGGTCGACGAGAGTCGAGCCCGGAAGTGTTCTCTCAGGGGTCCCCGTGCGGGACCGATACGGGGATCCGGGCCAGGGCAACGGGAAGCGCGTGAAGAAGGAGGAGCGAAATGCTCCATACGCGATCGATGAAACGACTGGTCATACAAGTCACGGGGGTAATGCTTTTAGCCGTAGCCGTCGTTGCCGTCGCCTGTAGTAGCGGCGACGTTTCGCAAGAAGATTTTGACGCTGTACAGGCTGATCTGGATGCCCGCGCAGCAGAACTCGCAGCGAGCCAGGCGGACGCCCAGACCAAGGCCGCCGCACTTGCGGCGCTCCAGACCCAGGTGGACAACACCGCTCCGGTCACAATCGTCCAGACCGGGCAACTCCTACCACCGGTTGCCGGCATGGCGCCGTCGGGTTGGGACACGGACGAGTCCATCAGGGGCGGCTTACACCTGCTGGCGGAGTACGACTCAAGCGGTCCGGACGCATGGAGCGCTGCGGAACACCCGCTGGTGTACTTCAGCAGCGAGGGTACCGAGAGCTCCAGCATCACCTATGACGAAAACGCTCCCTACTTTGCGGGGTTCCACATCGTAGATGCGTACTCGAAGAACGTCATCGGGTCGTTCAAGGTCGAGGAAACCATCGATCCGGTCACGTCATTTCCTCACGGCACCGGAATCTCTCCGGACGGGAAATGGGCGTACGTAGGATGGCGTCAGACGCCTGAAGACGGAGGCGACCCCTATGGCGTGCTCGCCGTCGTCAACATCAGAACCCTCAAGATAGACAAACTGCTGAAGCAGGAAAGCTACTTTGAAGGCGGGATGCGTAGCCAGAGTCTTCACCACATCCAGTCTTGGACGGACGATGACGGCAACGACCGCGTGATCGTGCAGTGGGGATTCGGGGCCAATGGTGGCCCGCATCACATCCTGGACCCGAACAACGACAACAAAGTCGTAAAAGCCATCACGTACGACGACGTAAAGCCGATGGGTCACCCGTTTACGACGCCTGACCCGACGGGCCAGTACGTATACGTCTCGATCGGCTCCAACTGGATCCGGGAAGCACACGCAGAGGTCGCAGGGATTGCGAAGCTGGACGTGAAGACCGGTGAGAGCGAGATCATCGAAGGGGTGGGAGCCCACCCGATCGGGATTACTCACACCCAGGATGGCAAGTTCACCTACGTCGTTGACGGACACGGCAGCTTCGTATTCAAAATCGACAACGAGCTGAATGAGGTCGTAGGCAAGACCAGCGCAGGTGTCGGAGGACCGTACGGCATCGCCCTCAACTGGGACGAGACCGAGATCTGGACCGTAGGCAAAGGAGAGGGCAGCCACAACGTCGGCAGCGTACTCGGAATGATCGACGCGACGACCTTCCGGCCGTCGCGGGCTTTCAACCAGCCGTTGGACCTCGGAGGATCGGCCTCCAGTGTTGACCACGCGATCCTCCACCCGGACCCGGACGTGAACGAACTCTGGGTGAGCAACATGAACGGTTGGGAGACCATCGTCGTCAACCTGGACACGTACGAGTCGACCGACTGGATTGCAACTCCCAACGGCGGGAACACCCATTCCGGTGCGTTCGTCAGCTACAACCCGGACTGGACGGGTCAGCTGGAGTCCGACATGGGTGGGCCGAAGTCCCAGGAGATGCAGGACGCGGTTGCCTCAAGAGTGGCGCAAGCCGCCGCCCTTCGCTAGGCAATGCAAGCAGTGAATCAACGGACGTGTCCCCGGCCCTTCGGGG
>JAQBUX010000025.1 GCA_027623795.1 Chloroflexota bacterium | reverse complement strand
AGTAACCGGTCGCCGTCCGGAAACCAGAGCGGCCACACGTAAATATCGTCAGGCGTAGCGGAGGCCGCACCGCCCTGCACGGGCGAGACCCGGAACGGATTCGATCCGTCGCCAGACACCGTGAATATCTCAAAATCCGGCGTCACATAAGCGATACGGCCGGGAATTGTGCCGTTCGTCCGACCGGTGGGCGCCGGTGACACCCTCCCCGGACCTCGTGCGGATGTGCTCGGCGGTATCGATGGCGCCGTCGGAGCCGGAGCAGCCGTGGAGGTTGCGTCCCGAACAACTGGGGGGACAGGGATCGGCGTTGGGTCGTTGTCCGCGTCACCGCCGCACGCAATCGCAATCAGCGCAACAGCGCTTGCGAACGCGACCGAGAACCGGATGCCGTCCAAGCGGATGAGTGCCTCCCGGTGAGGTCTGTCAGAGGGCGATGCTCGAGTCCAAGCACGCCCGGTCGGGTCGATGGTCGCAACCCGGCCTGTAAGCGCTATACAAGGGTCGCCGCGCCGGACATCATCCCGCGACGTCAGCGCGGCGTCCCACAGGTTTTACGCCGTTAAAAGCAGAGCGGACCTATCGGCGCTCGTAGTCGAGCGCGATATTCAACGCCTTCACCGAGTGTGTGAGAGCACCGACAGAGATCAGGTCCACGCCGGACTCCGCAGCCGCCCGGACGGTTTCCATGCTGATGTCGCCCGACGCTTCGGTCAGCGCCCGACCGGCGATGAGTTCCACCGCTCTCCTCATCTCGACGGGAGACATATTGTCCAGCAGGATGATGTCCGCGCCTCCCTCCAGCGCCTCGCCCGCCTGTGCAACCGTCTCGACCTCGACCTCGATCCGGAGGTTGTGCCGGGCGTTCGCGCGGGCGCGTCGGACAACGTCCGCAATTCCAAGACCCTCTACCGCGAGAGACTCGATGTGGTTGTCCTTGATGAGGACAAGATCGCCGAGATTAAACCGATGGTTTGCGCCGCCACCGGCCGTTACGGCGTACTTGTCCAGGGCACGCAGTCCGGGGGCGGTCTTTCGCGTGTCGATGATGCGCGCAGCGGTTCCGTGAACAGCGTCGACCAGTTCCGCTGTCATGGTCGCGATGCCGCTCATGCGTTGCAGCAGGTTCAGCGCGGTGCGTTCCGCCTTGAGAATGCCGGCCATGGGGCCAACGATTCTGGCTACCGCCTGTCCGGGCTCAAGACGCTGTCCGTCCTCGACCAACGGCTGCGCATTTATCTCAGAATCGACCCGGCGGAACACCTCACATGCGCCCTCGATTCCGGCCAGGACGCCGGGGGATCGCGCCACCAGTCGGGCCGCGCCCTGTAAGCCCGGAGGGACAAGCGCGTCGGTGGTCGCGTCGCCCAGAGACAGGTCTTCGCGCAGGGCGCGTTCAATCACGTCGTCAAGCGCCGCGTACGGAAGATTCAATTGGATCTCGGGGGACTTCTGAAAGGCAAACGCCGGCGGTTAGCCGGCCACGTCCAGCATGCGCTGGAGTGCGACCCGGGCGTCAACCGCGATCTTGTCGTCGACCTTGATCGGGTTGATAACGAGCCCGGCCATAAGACCGTCAAGCACCCAGAGCAGATACGCCGGGTGGATCCTGTACATGGTGGCGCAGGGGCAAACCACCGGATCGAGGCAAAACACCGTCTTGTCCGGGTTTTCGACGGCGAGCCGGTTGACCAGGTTGATCTCTGTCCCGATGCCCCAGACAGACCCCGCGGGCGCTTCCGAGACCATCTTGACGATGTACTCGGTGGAGCCGACGTAATCCGCCGCGTCCACGGCTTCCCGGGTGCACTCCGGATGCACGATGACGTTAACGTCCGGGTACTTGTCCCTGGACTCCTGGATCTGACGAGGCGTGAACCGGGTGTGGACCGAGCAGTGCCCCTGCCACAGGATTACACGGGCACGGCGAAGCGCTTCCGGGGTGTGACCCCCGAGGCGCTGGTACGGGTTCCAGACGAGCATTTCGTCCTCGGGGATCCCCATCTTGAGGGCAGTGTTGCGACCCAGGTGCTGGTCTGGAAGGAACAGCACCCGTTTGCTTCGCTCGAACGCCCACTCAAAGGTCAGATCGGCGTTGCTCGAGGTGCAGACGATGCCGCCGTTGCGGCCGCACAACGCCTTGATGTCCGCCGTCGAGTTCATGTAAGTGATCGGAACGATCTCGTCCTGCCCTCCGAGGATGGAGGTCAGGTCATCCCAAGCGTCCTCGACGTCGTCCGTCGGCGCCATGTCCGCCATTGAACATCCGGCGGCCATGTTCGGGAGGATCACCGTCTGATCGGGACCGCTGAGGATATCCGCGGTTTCGGCCATGAAGTGGACGCCGCAAAAAACGATGTACTGGGCGTCTTTCCGCTCGGAGGCCAGCCGGGACAGTTTGTACGAGTCCCCGGTCAGGTCGGCGTACTTGAACACGTCCTGCCGCTGGTAGTGGTGTCCGAGAAGGAGCACCTGATCGCCCAGCGCTTTGCGTGCCGAGGCGATGCCCGCATCTACCTCTTCCGGCGACATCTTCAGGTACCGGATAGGTACCTTCTGCCACCTGACTCCTGCCTGGAACTCTTCTTCCAGGGTCAGGGTCCGCAGATTGCCATCTGTTCGGCAGAAGGCAGACTGCTCAAGTTCGGTAATCGGGATAACGGTCTGTCGCGACCCGGTGGTCATGCTGAATATACCCTCAGTCGATCTCCCGCAGCCGGCATTTCAGCCGCCGTGACCTCCCCCCTTAACGACCAGGGTGAAGTCTCGATGATTCGCACGTTTGCGAATCCGCCTATACGAGTCTCGAACGCCTCAGAGCGATCTATGTGTACCAGTTTATCCGTTCTTGTCCGTCCCTGTAACTTTCCCTTTGAATGGCCATCGATAAGCACACCGAACTCCTCCCCATCCAGACCGGCGTTTATCTCGGCGCAGATCTGTTCCTGAAGGACGTTCAACTCCGCCAGACGACGTTTTTTCTCCTCGACCGGAACGGTGTCCGGGTGCTGGCGGGCTGCAATAGTGCCCGGGCGGACGGAGTAGGCGGCGGAGTGGACCTTGTCGAACCTGACTTCTCTCAGGATGTCCAATGTTTGCGCAAACTGGGCCTCGGTCTCGCCGGAGAAACCGACGATCACGTCCGTGACCAGAGCCACGTTCGGAATGATCGACCGGACCTGTTCGATCTTGTTCAAATACTCGCTGCGCGTGTAGCCACGGCGCATACGTGCGAGGACCGCGTCATCGCCCGCCTGAAACGGGAGATTGATGTTCTCGCATACCTTCGGCAGCTCTCCGACGGCGCGGATGATCTTCTCCGACATGTCGCTCGGGTGCGAGGTCAGGAAGCGAATACGTTCAAGTCCATCGACCTCGTTGACGGCGTACAGCAGATCAGCGAGGTCCGTGGCGGGATCAAGGTCGTGTCCGTACGAGTCGACGTTCTGGCCGAGTAGCGTGACCTCGCGAACGCCCCGGCTGACGAGCATCTCCGTCTCGCGAACGAGCTGGTCTAGCGGGCGGCTGACTTCACGTCCACGCCGGTACGGGATGATGCAGAAGCTGCAGAACTTGTCGCAGCCGTGGATTATCGGGATAAAGGTCGCGACCTTCGGATCGGCCGGCAGCAATTCTTGGACACAGCCGTCGGGGTCGATCCCGACCACCTCGCCCGCCATCTCCAGGATGGGGCCGAACTGTTGCGGCCTCGCCCACGCATCGACCTGCGGAAATCGACGGCTCAACTCGTCGGTCTTCGGGCCGACCATGCAGCCCATCACGGCGATGCGGCGTTTGGGATCGGCTTCCTTGCACTTCTTGAGGACGCCCAGCACACCCGTCGCTGTGTCCTCCGCGCTCTGGCGCACGACGCAGGTGTTCAAAACCACCACATCGGCCGTCCGCAGATCGTCGCTCTCCGACAATCCAAGTTGTTCAAACCCGCTCGCTAGGCGTTCCGAGTCGGCTTTGTTCATCTGACAGCCGACGGTCGAGATGTGATAAGTCGTCATAGAGAGCGAGACGTTGTTGGCAGCACGATCAAGGTGGCGGAGGGAGAGGGATTCGAACCCTCGAAGAGGCTTAACACCCCTTACCCGCTTAGCAGGCGGGCGCACTAGACCACTATGCGACCCCTCCGCGGCGTTGGAACCTGTGTCACGACTATAGCGAGGCTCAGTTGGGGGCGCAATTGATTTACGGCCCGGCCCAGCTCACGATTATTCAGCGATTCACCGTTACGCCGTCGTCGCCAGCAGGCCGACATCGCCCTGGATGGTCGCTTGCGCGGCCGCGAGACGTGCGACCGGTACGCGATACGGTGAGCAACTCACGTAGTTGACGCCGATGGCGTGAAAGATGGCGATCGAGCGCGGCTCTCCGCCGTGCTCACCGCAGACACCGATCTGGATTGTCGGGCTTGCGCGGCGCGCCCAGTAGACGGCCGTATCCATCAATCGCCCTACCCCCTTCGCATCCAGCACCTCGAACGGATTGTCCTCAAGAATTTGCTTGTCGAGGTAGGTCGTCAGGAACTCTTTTTCGGCGTCCTCCCGGCTAAACGAGAACACCGCCTGGGTCAGGTCGTTCGTCCCGAACGAAAAGAAGTCGACCGTCTCGGCGAGCCGGCCGGCACGCATGCAGGCCCGCACGGTCTCGATCATGACGCCGATCCTCAGCCCTGTGTGATTGATATGGGACTTGATCTCGATCGCTTCCTGCCGGGTTATCACCTGCGGGATCATCACGGAGACCCTTGCGTCTACGACGGCCTTCGCCTCCTGGATGGCGTCGACCTGCATGCGATACAGTTCCGGGAAGGAGATCGCCAGCCTGACGCCGCGGTGTCCCATCATCGGATTGATCTCGGCCAGCTCCTCGCGACGGTGCTCCGACCGAGCGTCGCCGGTGTCCATCGACTGAGGTATGAACTCGTGAAGCGGGATGTCGAGCAGACGGACGATCACGGACATGCCGTCAAGCTGGCGAAAGATAGCGATGAAGTCATCTCGCTGAAGGTTGCGCAGCGCATCGAGCGCATCGGCGCGCTCCGAATCAGTGTCACTCAGGATGAAACGCCGAATCGCCGCGAGTGATTCCGGCGTGCTGAACTGACGCTCGGTGCGTAACAGTCCGATGCCTTCCGCCCCGAACTGCTGGGCCTGGGCGACCATTTCCGGCGTATCCGCGTTGGCCCAAACGCCCAACCGCCGTATCCCGTCGGCGACCTTGAGAAGCTCCTCCATCTCCCCGGTCGGTTCGCCGGCGATCAGCGGCAACTCTCCGGCGTAGACGTGGCCGGACGAGCCATCGATCGTGAGCACATCGCCGCGGTGAAATTCGCTGTCGCCGACACGAAGTACCCCTGCGACAGGGTCGACGTCTGCGTTCTCCGCGCCGCAGACGCAAGGCTTTCCCATGGCGCGGGTAACGATCGCAGCATGCGAGGACAGCCCGCCCCGCGCCGTAAACACTCCTGCGGCGGCGGCGATGCCCTGGATGTCGTCGGGGATCGTCTCCGGCCTGACGAGGATGATCGGCCCGAGTTGGGACTGGGTACGGGCCTCCGTGTTATCAAATACAACCCTGCCGGACACCGCCCCCGGGGCTGCCGCGAGACCGGTCACGACGGGCGTGAACCGCTCTGGCCGATCGATCCGACTGTGGAGGAAGGTCCGTACCTGGTCCGGGCTGACGTTCATCACCGCCTCGTCCCGCCGGATCAATCCTTCCCGCATCATCTCCACTGCGATGCGCACCGCCGCCTGCCCTGTCCGTTTGCCGGACCGTGTCTGGAGGATGTAGAGCACTCCGTCCTCTACGGTGAACTCGATGTCCTGCATATCGCGGAAGTAGGCCTCCAGCGCCTTCACGTGGCGATGCAGCTCGGCGTAGACCTCCGGTTGCTGCTTGCGAAGCCCGGAGAGTGGCTCAGGCGTGCGGGTGCCGGACACGATGTCCTCACCCTGGGCGTTGGCCAGGTACTCGCCGAACAACTCGTTCTCGCCGGTGTTCGGGTCGCGCGTAAAAAGCACTCCCGTCCCGGAGTTCTCGCCACTGTTGCCCATCACCATCGCCTGGACGATGGCGGCGGTGCCGAGGTCGTGTGGAATGTCGTTCAGGTCGCGGTACGCAACGGCCCGATCCGAGCTCCAGGAACCGAGGATGTCGCGTATCGAATGGAGAAGGGTGTCCCGGTCAGCGACGTTCAGAACGGTGTCCATCATCCCGGGCATAGACACCGGCCCCGACGAACGGACGGAAACGGACAGCCCGTCGCCAAACTTCCGGCCCGTCGCCGCCTCGAGCGCGGTTAGCGCCTCGTCGATCTGCGCCACCGGAAGCTCGCCGGAGCCGGTAAACCGGTGATAGGCGTCGATCGACACGACAAATCCCGGCGGCACGGGCATCCCGAGCCGCGTCATCGTCACGAGGTTCGCGCCTTTGTTGCCGAGCTGGTTCCGGTCCTCAACACCTTCGCTGAAGGCGTAAACCTGCTGAGTTTCGGGCATCGAGAATCTTCCTCTCGTTCTCCGATTGTTGTCACTCGCTTGGAATTGAGACGCCCGGTCTGACATCTCCGCGGGGTGACAGCGAACGGTGCTCGCCAGAATCTAGTCTCGCTGGCGTGATGATGCCGTGAACCGGAAGCCAGCTCCATGAGATCGCCGTGAGTTGGTCCCGGATAAGCCCGCCTGTCGGCCCGGAGACGTCGATTCGTGCGCCGCTCACGCCTTCGCGGTCCACTGAGCGTAAAGGTCATTGAGCGTCGCATTGACCCGTTCGAGCTGTCTGTTGAGACGCCGTCCCTCTTTGACATCGCGTTGCTCGAACGCCCCGGCGACGCCATGCTCCAGGTCTAGCTTCTGTTGTTCGAGATCTTCAATACGCCGTTCCAACGAGGATACGTCCGCCCTTTGTTCGGCACGTTCCGCACGTACCTGCTTACGATCCGATCCCCTCGTCGACACGCGGCCGGTCTCGCGCCGCAACGGCTCGGCACGTGTACGCCAGAACTCCGAGAAGTTGCCGTCGAACGAGTTCAGTTGCCGATCTTCCAGCTCAACAATCCGGTTCACGACCTTGTCCAGAAAGTACCTGTCGTGTGAGACGACGAGGATCGAACCCTCGTACTCCGCAAGCGCGTCCTCGACCGCTTCACGGGCGGGAATATCGAGGTGATTGGTCGGCTCGTCCAGGATCAAGAAGTTCGGCTCGTCGAGTAGAGCCCGTGCGAGGGACAGGATGTTTTTCTCGCCGCCGGAAAGTGAGCCGATCGGTTGCGACTCCCTGCCCTGGAGGCCAAGTGAGTCAAGGACTCTCTGCGCCCGCGCCGACCAGGGACCGGGGGGCGAGGCGGTCGTAACTATTCGGAGAGTCCGGGTAATCGAGCGCCACGTCGTCGACGACGTCTCCGGAAAGGGCGGACCTCTTTCTCTTTGGACGAAGCCGTTTGGCTGGTGCAACATGCCCCGCCAGCAACCAGTCCATCACCAGCTCGTCGTCCTCAGCGTCGATGTACTGCGGGACGTAGCCGACGCGTGTGCCGGACGCCAGCGTCACCGTCCCGCCCGCTGGCTCGTCCCGGCCGAGGAGGATGCGCAAGATCGTCGTCTTGCCTGATCCGTTCGCGCCGATAAGCCCGAGCTTTTCGCCGGTGTTGACGGTAAAGGACACGCCCTTAAGGACGTCCTGTCCCCCGTAGTGGGCTGTCACCTGCTGCAGGCTTGCGACTTGCATTTGCGATATTCGATGCCGTGTGTGGCCGCTTGCGGGGTTTCTCGCCTGCATCGTCGCCCGGCCCCGGCCCAAACGATCGGCGAAAAGGCGATGCTCGCTGATATCCGGGACGAGCCAATCATCCGACAGGCGGCGCGATTGTGCGGCAATTATCCGGGGGGCTTGCCGGGCCTCGACCCTACGTTCTGGGCGGGTCAGGCGGTGGTTCGCTCAGACCCGGGGTCGCCGACCCATACTTCGCCGCCTTCGAAAAACTCTTTCTTCCAGATCGGCACGACCTCTTTGAGCCGGTCAACGAAGTGGAGCGTCGCCTCGAATGCCGGACGCCGGTGCGCCGCCGAGACGGCGATCACCAGGCTTGCCTCGCCGATGTTCACACGCCCGATACGGTGTGCCACGGCAACCTTGTCGATCTCCCAGCGCTCTTTGATCTCGTCGATCAGCTCCTGAAGTTTTTCCTCGGCCATAGGCCGGTACGCCTCGTACTCAAGGAACTCGACGCCACGCCCGTCGTTGTGGTTACGCGTGACGCCTTCAAACGTTACAAGCGCGCCATCGGAATCAGCGCGCACGGCGTCAGTAAGACTGTTCGGATCGAGTGGCTGGTCTGTGATGAGGATCATGGTGTAGGCGCCTGAGGCTATTTACTGGCCGGGATACAGCGGTGTTATTTACGCCGCCAACCTCGCTTACGAGGTGAATGGCGAAACCGTTATCCGCCGCTGACGGGTGGGATCAGGGCAAGCTCGTCGCCATCGGCCAGCGCTTCCGTGACTTCCACATACTCGTTGTTCACGGCCGCCATCAGGGTGGTGGGGACCGTCCATTCGATCGGAGTCGAGTGCTGCGCCGCGTCGATCGCGTCCGAGACGGTCGCGCCGTCGGGCAGATCGAGCGAAATGTCGCCGATTCCAGCCCGATCACGGAGCCCGGCGAATAGCTTGACGGCGACCTTCATCGACGAGACATACTCTCTTTGTTCGTAGTGGTTCATGCGAGTATACGGCGACCACTCTCTGGACCAGCGGTCCCCCCGGCCGTTTCGGCGCGTCGCACCACGTCGGCCGCCCGCCCGACACATCCCACCATGACCTCCGACACGGAAGCCAAGCTGGCTGCTACGTGGCACAATTGACGCAGTTCCACCGTTCACACAGGTCAACACGGCGATGCCAAACATTTTCATAGACGGATCTTCCGGCACGACAGGACTCAGGATTCGGAACCGGCTCGAATCCCGGGATGACATCGATCTCATCATCCTGAGCGAGGAAGAGCGCAAAGATTCGACGAAGCGCCGAGAGGCGTTGTTCGACGCCGACCTGGCGGTTCTCTGCCTGCCGGATGACGCTGCAGTCGAGGCGGCCGGGTGGGCCGAGGAGAGCACGACGAAGATCGTCGACGCCTCCACCGCGCATCGCGTGGCGGACGACTGGACGTACGGCCTGCCGGAGATGGCGCCGTCCTCCCGCGAGCGCATCCGCGACGCACAGATGGTGTCGAACCCGGGCTGTTACCCGACCGGGGTGATCCTGTGCATCCGGCCGCTGACCGAGGCGGGCTTGTTGCCGGCCGAGACGCCGATCACGGTCCACGCCCTTTCCGGTTACTCAGGCGGCGGCAACAAGATGATCGCCCGGTGGGAAGGCGGAGAGCCGGAACTCGCAAACCTCCCGTTCGAGTCCCCTTACGCGCTGGAGACGGAGCACAAACACATCCCGGAGATGACCAAATATTCCGGGCTCCAGTTCGAGCCCCAGTTCATTCCGTCGGTCGGCCCTTTCCTCAAGGGCATGCGCGTCGAGATTCCACTGCACAAGACCCTGCTCGGGTCTGGCGCGACCGCCGATTCGATCTGGAATCTCTTGAACGATCGTTACGCAGACGAGCCTCTGATAAACGTGGTCCCGATCGAGGACGCCCTCGCCTACTCGGACCCTGCTTTCGACCCGCGGGCGCGGAACGATAACGATGGGCTGGATATCTCGGTGGTGCCGAACGCTCTGGGGCACGTGCTACTCGTGATCCAGATCGACAACCTGGGCAAGGGCGCTTCGGGCGCGGCGATCCAGAATATGAACCTGATGCTGGGATTGCCGGAGCACGCCGGACTCACGGTCTGACGCGTGCGCCGGAAACACTCCGCGGCGCCGGTTATGAAATGCGGCCGGGACACGACGGTTCCGGCCAACGGGAGGCTGGGGCGTGCTGAATCGATTCTTGACGTCGATCCGAGAGACCTTGCGACCTTCGCGCGTCAGGCTGGAGTTCACATCCCGGCCTTCTCCCGTCTATGCTGGTGACTCTCCGAATGCCCAATCCAGCGAGGGACGGCAGCAAAAAGCGATTCGAGCCTTAGCCGCTACTGGCATCACCAGGCGATGGCCAATTCCACCGGACCGAACTGAGACGTGAAAATTAAGGTGACCGCCGTCTTTGTAGACGACCAAAAAAAGGCGCTGCGGTTCTACACAGACATCCTAGGATTCGGGGGAAAAAACCGAGATCCCGGTTGGGCGGTACTTTTGGCTAACTGTGGTTTCGCCTGATGACCCGGATGGCGCCGAACTATTGCTTGAACCCTCCGACCATCCCGCTGTGGGTCCATACAGGAATGCGCTTGTAGACGATGGCATCCCATTGGCTAGCTTCGCCGTTGATGACGTGAACGTCGAATATGAACGTCTCAGTTCTTTAGGGGTCCACTTCACGCAGCCGCCGGTTGACGAGGGCACCGTTGTTACAGCGGTCTTCGATGACACGTGCGGAAATCTAATTCAGATCGCAGCGACCACCGAAGTAACGTCGAACAGACCTCCGAGCGAGGCGAAGCCCTGTGGGTGTGACAACTCCCTAACTACGCTCCGCGTTGACACACTTCACGCACCGTACCTACACTGGAACGTTGACCGGCCCGAACGGTGGTGTTTGCTTGCCGTGTCCGGGCGTTTCCTGAACGTAACTGGAGTTCTTTCTTTTCATGGTTCGTATTCGGCTGCGCCGGCTCGGCGCCAAGGGCCACCCCGCCTACCGGGTCGTCGTCACCGATCAGCGTGCGATGCGCGATGGCGCATTCATCGAGCAGGTCGGCACTTACGACCCGATGACCGATCCGCCGACGATCAAAATCGACGAAGAGCTGACTTTGAAGTGGCTTCGCCAGGGCGCACAGCCCAGTGATGCCGTAGGCGGGATGCTGAAGAAGCTCGGCATCCTGGACAAAGTGAAAGAGCCCGCCTGATCTCATGAAAGACATGGTCGAGTACATCGCCAAGGCCCTGGTTCGGAATCCAGACGCCGTCGAGGTCAAGGAAGAGGTCCGGGGCAACCGGGTCTTCATCACGCTCATCGTCGACGACGAGGACAAGGGCAAGATCATCGGCCGTGACGGTCGCGTGGCCCAGGCGATCCGGTCTGTCCTGCGCGTCGCCGCCGTGAAGGCCGATCAGCGCATCGTCCTCCAGATCGATTAGCGCGGGTACCGGGAGACTGTCGCCAGCGCGCAAAAGTCCCGGCAGGAAACCGCGGCATCGCAAAACGGGGACTTCTCCACGTCAGCGCACGCCCGTGCGCGACAGGCCCCAGCCGGAGTCGATCGAGCCATCTACGCCGACGCGTGTTGGCGTCGGTTCCGTACGCAGGCCGTGGGGCACCGACGGCGCTATCTCTGTGAGCCAGTTCTCGGACGACGAGCAGCGGTTCCATCCCGGCGATACCGTGTATCTGCAGGGCGGGCGCGCCGCAAAGGTGATGGAAAGCCACCGATCCGGGACCTCCACAGTTCTCCTGCTCGACATAGTACGGAACGTCCGCGCTGCGTCAGACCTGCGCGGCACGGTGATCGAGATGGAGCGGGCCGACATCCCTGAAGCGCCGGAGGGTTCCTTCTACCATTACGAAATCATCGGCGCGAAGGTACGCAACAAAGACGGCGAAGACCTGGGCCAGATTCTCGATATCATCGTTACGGGTGCGAACGACGTCTACGTTGTCGGCAAGCGCGGGCCGTCAGGAACGCCCGGGTCGCCCGAGTCCCCTGAGTCCCCTGAGTCCAGAGGGGCGTCCGAGCCTGCGGGAGAAATCCTGATCCCTGCGATCGCGGACGTGATCCTGGATATTGACGTGAACAACGGCGTGGTGACCGTCGATCTGCCCGAGGGGTTGCGATAGGTTTACGACACCGGGCCGAGCTTGAGGAAAGATGAGAACCGGCCCCGAGCAAGGTCTTTGACCTGATTTCCGGTCAGTTGCTAATATCACCTGTACGCCTGATGCCTCGCGCAGCGAGACCCTGAACCCGCAGCCCCGATTTAGATCGACGCCGGGAGGAACAAAATGTCCGGTCACTCCAAGTGGAGCACGATCAAGCACAAGAAAGCGGCGACCGACGCACGTCGGGGGCAGCTTTTCACCAAACTCACCCGCGAGATCATCGTCGCGGCGCGTGGTGGTGCAGATATCGAGACAAACTTCCGATTGCGCCTGGCGATCCAGACCGCCAAGTCCTCCAACATGCCGAACGACAACATCGATCGTGCCGTAGCGAAGGGTTCGGGCGCCGGCGACGACGGGGCTGAGCTGGAAGAGGTCAGCTACGAAGGGTATGGACCCGGCGGAACGGGGATCATCGTCCAGGCGCTGACCGACAATCGCAATCGCACGGCCTCGGACATCAGGTCAACGCTCACCCGTGCGGGCGGAAACCTTGCGGAGTCCGGCGCCGTGTCATGGGGATTCCAGAACTCGGGAATCATCGTGGTGGAGGTCATCGGAAGCGACCCTGAAAAGATCGCCCTCGAAGCCGTAGATCAGGGCGCAGAAGATTTCGATATCGATGGCGCTACGATCGAGTTCAAGGTCGCGTTTACGAACTTCGAGCCGTTGAAGGTCGCCCTGGATGCGATGGACGGGGTGGAGATCGTATCGGCCGAGTTGGCGATGGTCCCCAGTACCGTGATCGAACTCGACGAAGCCAGGGCTAAACAGGCGCTTCGACTCTTCGACTCGCTGGAAGAGCTTGACGACGTGCAGAAGGTGTTTTCAAACGCCGACATCCCTGACGATGTGATGGCGGAGTACGCCGAGGCGGGGTAAGTACTTGCTCCGGGCGGCCCTTACGGGTTTCCTAGAACGTGTTCGCTTGCGGAATGTCATCCTGAGCCAAGCGAAGGATCTCGCCATGTGCAATCGACGAGATTCTTCGGCCATCCGGCCTCAGAATGACGACATGCTTAGAAATCACCGCCTTCGACGATCAAACGTTCATCGTCTGGCGATCCCGCGGCGATGAACTACGACGCCTGGGCCGAGTGGTACGACGTTGTCTACTCGACGGCCGGCTCCGACGATGTCGAGTTCTACGTGGACCTGGCCGTCCGCTCCGGCGGACCCGTGCTGGAGATCGGCTGCGGCACAGGGCGCATCACGCTGCCGATTGCAGAGTCCGGGATAGACATCGTTGGCGTGGACTTTGCGCCCGCCATGCTGGCGAAAGCAGGCGAACGAGCGGCGTTGGGCGGTCGCACCGGGGGCTCGGTCGAGTTCGTCGAGGGTGACATGAGGACGCTGGCCCTGGGCCGTCGTTTCCCTCTGGTCATCATCCCCGCCCGAACGCTTTATCTGGCCCGGACAGCGGAAGAGCAGATCGAGACGCTCAGACGCGCAGCGACGCACCTCGCGCCCGGCGGGATCCTGGCCTTCAACGCGTTTGCGCCGAACCCCGAGATGATCGCCGATACGTCCACTATCCCATTTTTGATGGGCGAGGCGGTCAACCCGGCGAATGGCCGACGATGCGTTCTGTTTGCGGTCAACCGATTCGACCCCGTGGCGCAGACGAACGACGGGATACAGATCGTCAATGAGCTGGACGAGCGTGGCGAGGTGGCGCGAACGGTGTACCTGGACGTGAACATCCGATACCTTTTCCCGTCCGAACTCCACGTGATGTTGGAGCAAGCCGGGCTCGTCGCCGAGCATGTGTACGGCGATTTCCACGGCGCGCCGCTAGACGAGGACAGCGAAGAGATGGTGTGGGTGGCGCGGCTGGCGGGGGCGTAGCCGAGGCCGGACTCCGTTGTGGAATCCGCCCGGCCCCAGGGGCGCCCTTCAAGTGCCTCAGGGCACTGGCGACGCTGGATTGTGAGCCAGCTTGATCATATCGGCGCTGCGATCGAGCCGTGGTTGAGTATTCGCTCGTGTACCGCCCGAATCGCGGCTGTTTCTGCTAAATTGCGGTTGCCTCAGACGAAAACCGTCTGCCGCATGGCATTTTGAAGGGGTATCGAGATGGCAGAGATTGTTTACGCGGCCGAAATGAGAGGCGCCGGCGCGCCGATCGAGGGGAGAGAGGGCGTAATCGGGGCTGCGACTTCCGGGGTGGGTCCGGGCGGCGTCGATATCGCCTTCAAGTCTGAAGTCGTGATGTCCGAAGATGGGTTCACCGAGACGGGGACTATCACCCACGCGGGCCGGGGCAGCGTCAATTTTGACACCGTTGGTATCGGGAAGATGGGCCCGAGTCCGGTCGATGGCGTAATGCACGGCACGATCATGTGGAACGTCACCGGTGGCGATGGCGAGTTCGCGGGCGCCACGGGGTTGATCACCTCCAACTTCACCTTTTCTGAGCAGGGCGACGTGATAGACAACCAGTACGCGAGGATCTATACCGCCTGATCGCCGGTTCAGACGAGTTGTGCACAGCTTGTAACCGGTGATCGCAATCGCCCGAGGGCGGATACCAGAGGGCGTTTCAGAAATCACGGTCGGACGTGTTTCCACGAGGATACTTCTCCCTCACCAATCCGTCCCTACAATTCGCGGTCTGCGCGCCGGTCGGGATGTTCCCGTCGTGATCGTGACGGCCCGCAGACCGGAAACGGGCCAACTCGAATAGAATCAGGAGACGCGCCGACCGGCCTTCATCCGCGTCCGGTCCACGCGCGTCCCTCCCATGCCTGATTTCAAGATCGTTTCGGACTTCCAGCCGACCGGCGACCAGCCGCAGGCTATCGACGCGCTCTCTAAGGGCCTCGACGGCGGGCTCAAGCACCAGACGTTGCTCGGCGTCACCGGAAGCGGCAAGACATTCACGATGGCAGAGGTTGTCGAGCGCCAGCAGCGCCCCACGCTCGTAATTGCGCACAACAAGACGCTTGCGGCGCAGCTCGCTTCCGAGTTCCAGGAGTTCTTCCCGGAGAACTCGGTCCAGTACTTCGTCTCTTACTACGACTACTACCAGCCCGAGGCCTACATCCCCCGGTCCGACACCTACATCGAGAAAGAGTCGGACATCAACGAGGAGATCGACCGGCTGCGCCACGCCGCCACCCGGGCGCTGCTGACGCGTCGAGACTCGCTGATCGTCGCCTCGGTGTCGTGCATATACGGCCTTGGCTCGCCTGAAGAATACGAGAGCTTCGTCCTGAGCCTTGAGAAGGGCGAGCAGACCGGACGTAACAAGATCGTGCGCCGCCTCGTGGACATGCACTACGACCGGAACGACATCGACACGAGCCGCGGGCGTTTCCGCGTCAGGGGCGACACGCTCGAGGTGATGCCGGCCTACGACGAACTTGCGGTACGCATCCAGTTCTGGGGCGACGAGGTCGAGCGGATAACCGTGCTCGACCCGCTGACCGGCGAGGTGCTTGGCGACCGCGACCAGATCGACATCTTCCCGGCGAAGCACTTCGTGACCTCCGAACAGCGACTGCTCGAAGCGCTGGGCGACATTGAGGAGGAGCTTGAAGAGCGGCTGAAGGAGTTCACCGACACCGGAAAGCTGCTCGAGGCGCAGCGGCTTGAACAGCGGACGCGATACGACCTGGAGATGCTGCGCGAGACCGGCACCTGCCCGGGCGTCGAGAACTACTCGCAACCGCTCGGAAGGCGACCACGAGGCTCGGCGCCATGGACTTTGCTCGACTACTTCCCGAAAGACTTTTTGATCTTCATCGACGAGTCGCACATGACCGTGCCACAGATACGGGGCATGTATCACGGCGACCTTGCACGCAAGTCCACGCTGGTCGACTACGGGTTCCGGCTGCCGTCCGCGATCGACAACAGGCCACTCTCGTTCGACGAGTTTGAGGATCGCGTCAACCAGATCGTTTACGTTTCCGCCACGCCCGGCCCGTACGAGGCGCAACACGAGCAGGCGCGCGTGGAGCAGTTGATTCGCCCGACCGGGTTGTTGGACCCGACGATCGAGGTGAAGCCGACGGCCGGCCAGATCGACGACCTGCTCGAGAAAATCAGGGAACGGGTGGCCAGGCACGAGCGCGTACTCGTGACGACGCTGACCAAGCGGATGGCCGAGGAGCTTTCCCAGTACCTGCTTGAGATGGGCGTCAGGACGCACTACCTGCACTCGGACATCGACACGTTCGAGCGGACGGCGATCCTGCGCGACCTGCGGCTCGGTATTTACGACGTGGTGGTCGGGATCAACCTCCTGCGTGAAGGGCTGGACCTGCCAGAGGTGTCGCTGGTCGCGATCATCGACGCAGACAAAGAGGGCTACCTGCGCTCAAACACCTCGCTCGTCCAGACGGTCGGACGCGCGGCCCGCCACGAGGAGGGTCACGTGATCATGTACGCCGACAGGATGACCGAATCGATGCGCACGGCGATCGATGAGACGGATCGCCGTCGCGTCATACAAGACGCGCACAACAAGGCGAACGGCATCGAGCCCGCGTCGATCATCAAAGAGGTTCGTGAGATGACGGCGGGCATCCGCCAGGTGGCAGAGACGAGGGCGCCATACATCGCCGCCGAAGGGCTGCCGAAAGACGACCTTGCCCGGCTCATTCGCGATCTCGAATCACAGATGCGCACCGCGGCGCGGGACCTGGAGTTCGAGAAAGCCGCCCTCCTGCGGGACCAGGTCGTGGACCTGCGCAAGGTAATGGTCGACGCAGAGATCGCAACGACATCGGCCGGGGATTAGGGCGCGGCGGTCGGCGCGGCTTGAAATCGCTGCTGACGTTAGCCGTCGTCGCCATTGCGCTGCTGGCAATCGCGTGTGGCGCGTCCGACGATGGCCGGGACTCCCCTGCGCTCCGGGCCGTCGGCCTGTTGACGCCCGAGACCTCGATTACCGCAGCCCCTGACGGTGGTTCAGCCGATCCCAGCTTTACGACGCCGGGCGGCCGTCCGGCCTACTGTGTTCCGGCCGAACACGACACGCTTCAGGACATATCGACCACTCCCGCGAGCGCCTACTTCGTCCAGCACCCGGCGTCCGGCGGGCCGTCCACTCCGACGGTGATCTTCCTTCCCGGCGGCGTCGGCAGTCGCGTGATCGCACAGCGGGCGTGGGCGAATTTCCTCTCGGGCGGGACCGGCGCAGATCAGTTCCGCCTCGTAGTCCCCTATTCCGAAGACATCGACCTCATCGACGACGCTAGCCGCGTTTTCAGCATCCTCGACGAGGTTCTCGCTTGCAACGGAGGGGACGCTTCACAGGTCCACATCGCCGGAACGTCTAACGGCGGGCTGGCGGCGTTCGCCTTGATGCTGGCACGGCCTGAGCTCTTCGCCACCTTGCTCGGCGCTCCGGGGGCGTTCCCAATCCTGGACCCGGTCCGACTGGCCGAGGCGCTCGGTGACCGGCTGGTGTTCAACGGCGTCGGCGCAAACGACATCGGCTGGAAGACCGGAGTGATGGCGACGCATGACACGCTTGTCGCCGCCGGGGTGGAGTCGGTCTATGTCGAGTTCGCCGGACAGGATCACCAGGTCAGCCCTGCGTTCGACGAGAGTGTGTTCTTCGAGTTCTGGGCGAGGCGTTGAGGAGCTGATTCGCCGGACGCCGGACGGGCCGGTGTCAACCGTAGGCCGTTCAAGGAACGGGGATCCCGGCCGGATTGAAGATCGGGAGAATTTCTTGCGGAGGCCGTCTCAGGAGTCTCCTCTCCCAGCGGGAGAGGGCCAGGGTGGGGGAGAAGTCCCTACGTAGGACCGTATCCGATGGCGATTTCTGAGACAGGCTCCGCGACTCAGGATGACGAAATCTCGGTCGCTAGGAGCGACACGATAGGGGTCGATTGGTATCGACCCGAGGGCGGATACCACTCCGCCCCTGCAAAGCGCCTGCATGTCAGGTGTCGCGCGCCTGAAGAGGGACGGTCTGCGATAAAGTTGTCGTTGGAGATGGAGATCGCGACGATACAGGCGTCGTAACGAACGAGCGGATATCGGGTCACCGCAACGGCTGTCAGACTCGGGTCTTAATACTTTGGCGGTTACGCAAATGGCGCCGCTGTCGGGCCTGGCCGCTCGACTTGCCGCCCGGCCGTTTTTACTGTCGAGCTTCGCCCTCGCGATCGGGATGGTTGCGGTCGCGTGCGGCGGAACTGACGAGGAGTCTGCGCCAGCGGCGCCGGTAGCCACGGCGACGACGGCCCCGCCGACCGCGGTGCCGACGGCCGTGCCCACACCCTATGTCCGCATGCCTGCGCCCGACGGGTGCGCTCCCTCATCGCCCGGCGAACTGCACGATGCGTACCAGAGCCCGGCGAGCCCTTACCTGGTCCGGCACCCGGCGGCCAGCAGCCCGGAATCCCCGACCGTCATCTTTTTCCCCGGCGGACAGGGGCAAAGGCGTCATGCCGAGCGGGTGTGGGAGCGGTACCTGTCGAACGGCGACGGGGTCGACGAGTTTCGGTTCGTGGTTCCCTACGCGGAAGATTTCGACCTGGAGGAAGACTCAGGGCGGTTCATGAAGATCGTCGACGAAGTTCTGGCCTGTCACGGCGGCGATCCCGCAAAGGTCCACCTCGCCGGTTTTTCAAACGGCGGTCACATCGCGTTCGATTTGATGGTGCGAAAGGCCGACCGATTTGCCTCGCTACTGGGAGCGCCGGGGGAGTTTGCCGCTATATTGCCGG
>JAQBUX010000330.1 GCA_027623795.1 Chloroflexota bacterium | reverse complement strand
CGATGCGTGGATGAGCTGGGACCTGCCTTACGCGCTGAAGATGGTGCGGCGGCTGGAGGAGCTTGAGCCACGCTGGGTGGAAGAACCGCTCATGCCGGATCGCCTGGACGGATACGCCGAACTTCGCCAGCACACGAACATACCCATCTCCGGCGGCGAGCACACGATGACCCGCTGGGGCTTCAAGTCCGTAACCGAGGCGCGCGCCATGGACATCCTGCAGCCCGACATCTACTGGACCGGCGGAATCTCGGAGGCGGTCAAAGTCGCTGCGTTGGCCTCAGCACACGACCTGCAGGTGATGGTGCACGGTTTCAACAACCCGGCGAACCTGCACTTCAGCGCAGCGATGTCGCCGTCGCTAACGCCGCTGCAGGAGAATCTTGTGCAGTGGAGCCCGATCTTCCAGCATTTCCTGAAAGAATCCGACGCAGCCTGTAGACGGCGACTACATTGCTCCAACCGCGCCGGGTATGGGCATGGAGTTGGACACGGACAAGATCGAGTCCGAGACGGCGATCACGGCCCGGGGCAGTTAATAGCCCTGCAATCGGCAGGCGTCGCGACCCACCTCCAAACCTCCTCCCTCCCAGGGAGGAGGCAGTCGCGAAAGCCCGCTCCTAATGTAGGAGGGGGTTGGGGGTGGTTATTCGTCGTGCGATCGGCAGCCGTCGCCTCTACCTGGAAGCGGGGCTACTCATGCGTTGTATGAGTCAGTGCTCGAAGGCATCCGCGTGACGATCGCCAGCGCTGCGGCTATTGCCGCGACCGCGCCCGACACAAGGAACACGGCGTCCAGCCCGGGACCGTCCGCCACGAACCCGGCCACCAGCGGTCCGGCGAGTACGCCGACCCCGTACACCGCCTGGTACAACCCCATCGCCGTCGCACGGAGTTGGGCGCCACCGCCAGCGCCGCCAGACTCATGAGGGCCGCCGACAGAACCCCGTGGCCAAGACCGGCGATGCTTTGCGTTATGAAAAGCTGGAATGTGGAGTCGGCGAACGTGACTGCCGCCGTGGCGATTCCGACGACCATCAGCGAGGCAGCTACGACGATCCGATACCCGGCTCGCCTAACCATGATGGGAGCGACGAGCGTTCCGGCTATCGCTGCCGCAAGTGTGAATGTGGTGATATAGCCGATAGTGGAGAGGGAAGCGCCAATACCCTCGGCGTAGATCGGAACGAAGGCGAAGTACGTAGCGAAGGCGATGAACTGCACGGCGATGCCGAGCACGGCAATCCGCAACAACAGTCGGGTCGACGCAACCCGCCGGACGGTGTCGAACCCGTAACGCTTCAACCGCTCAAGTCGAGGCTCTGGCGCTGACAGGATCAGGCCAGTACCGATCGCACCTGCGCCGACCGCAGCCCAGAAGGTGGCGCGGATCCCGAAGGCGTTAGCGACTAACCCGCCCGAGAATGATGACAAAACATACGCGGATGTATTTTCAAACGATCACCCAGTTGACTTATATTTGAAGTGCGCGCTGTTACTGAAACGTGTCGAGGAGTGGTTACGAAATGAGCGACTAAACCTAACCCGGTCAGATCAAAATAACATCAAATATTATGTCGCAATGCACATCGGGATCGTCATCATCCGCAAGTCGACCGGTTCGCCCACTGACTATGGTCAACTCAACATTGACGACGTTACGGACGCTCTTTTGACAGCGAGTTGCAAGTCCGTCCGTCGGATGTATACCAACTTGGGTGGTACTGACACGGTAGCCAAAGGACCGGAGCTCAGAAAACGAGTTCTGGTGTCGGCTCAACGGGCAGCGCGCAGCTGAGTCGATATGACGCCACGCCGCAGAAAACCGGCGGGACGAATATCTTGGTGTGCCAACTTCGGGACTGCTTTTGATATGCTTGGTGAAGCTCATAGGGACCGCTAACCTCATTCCGCCGCTTTCGGGATGCGGCCAAACACGACCAGCGCTCCACCCGCCACCGCCACCGCAGCCGACATGTAGAACACCGCTTCGATGCTCACGCTGTCCGCCACCGCGCCGGCGACGACCGGGCCCGAGATCATGCCGATGGCGTAGACCGCCTGGTACATGCCCATCGCGGTGGCGCGTTGGGCCGGAACGACGGCGAGCACGGCGAGGGTCATGAGCAGCGCCGCCTCGAGCCCGCGTCCGAACCCTCCGACCGCCTGGCTTATTCCGAGGCCGAACATGCTGTCCAGGCTCGGCACTGCGACGACGGATACGGCCACTAGCAAGACGCCCGCAACTATCGCCGAGGGGTATCCGAATCTCCGGGAGAGATACGGTGCGGTGACAGTACCGGCCACTCCGCCGGCGAACATCGCCGTCGTGATGTAGCCGATCTGCGACTCGGTCCCGCCGATCTCGCGGGCGTATATCGGCACGAAACTGAAGTTGGTCGCGAACATCACGAAATGGGCGAACACCGAAATGATCGAGACCTTGACCAGCAGCGGCGTGCGTGCAATCGACAGAAAAGTCGCGCGTGAGTAGGCGCTGATCCTCTCGATAGGCGGCTCGGGGGCGAGCAGCAGCAACACAAGCCCGATACCCCCGGCGAACACACCCGAGTAAAAGGTCGCGGTCGGACTGAGCAGCTCCGCAATCCAACCTCCGATGAGTGTCGCGAGCACAAGGGCGATGCCGTTCACCGCCATGATCCGGGACATAGCGTCTGCCGTGCCCCGGGACGCGAAATAGGAGGCGTACAGGATGCTGAGCGCCACCCAGCCCGCGCCGGCAACGCCGGTCAGGGCACGGGCGAAGAACATGCTGAGAGGCGTCGGCGACGCGCCAAGCCAGAGCGCGCCGAGCATCGCCGATACGACAGCGATAAGGGCGAAGGGTTTGCGACGGCCCAGCACGTCGGACGCCACGCCGATGGGGATCCGGAGCGCTATCTGC
>JAQBUX010000329.1 GCA_027623795.1 Chloroflexota bacterium | reverse complement strand
TAGGAGAAGAACGAGCCGCTCTTCTTGAGGATGCCGTGCTCGACGCCAAGGTCCAGCAGGGCGCCTTCCTTGCTGATCCCTTCTTTGAAGAGGAACTCGAGCTCCGCTACACGGAACGGCGCGGCCACCTTGTTCTTCACTACGCGTGCGCGGACGCGGTTTCCGATGATCTCCGTCCCGTTCTTGATCGCTTCCATGCGACGGAGGTCGATACGGACAGAGCTGTAGAACTTGAGCGCCCGTCCTCCCGGGGTGACCTCCGGGTTTCCGAATACCACGCCGACCTTCTCCCGCAACTGGTTGATGAAGATGAGCGTCGTACTTGTACGGGCGACCGAGCCGGTCAGCTTGCGGAGCGCCTGCGACATAAGACGGGCCTGGAGGCCGATGTGCGTGTCGCCCATCTCGCCCTCTTGCTCCGCCATCGGCACGAGCGCGGCAACGGAGTCGACAACGATCACGTCGAGCGCCCCGGAACGCACCAGGTAGTCGGTGATCTCGAGCGCCTGCTCTGCCGAGTCCGGTTGCGAAACGAGCAAAGCGTCGATGTCTACGCCGAGCCTCTTGGAGTAGCTGGGGTCCATGGCGTGCTCGGCATCGATATAAGCGGCCGTGCCGCCGAGACGCTGCGCTTCCGCGATCACGTGCGACGCCAGCGTCGTCTTGCCGGCCGACTCTGCACCGAAGATTTCCACCACCCGGCCGCGCGGCAGCCCGCCAACACCGAGCGCCATGTCCAGGGCGATCGAGCCCGTAGGAATCACATCGATGTCCTGGCCGCCCCGGTCACTCAACTTCATGATGGCGCCGCGACCGAACGCCTTGTCGATCTGCGCGAGTGCTAACTCAAGCGCCTTGTCGCGGTCCGCGCGGTTCACGTTGACCATCTCGCGGTCGCTGTGGTTTCCATTCACTGCTCGGGGGACTTCAGCGCGGGCGGCGCGTGCTGCGCACATATCTATTGCCTCTTCTTCTGGCCGGTCGGTCGACGTGTCGTTGCAAAATTGGCGGCCGGTCGAACGCTCTCAGTTTGTGTCCGGGACCGGCGGCGTGGATGACACTAGCACGGATGTTCTAATGACGCAATAACGCCCCGTCACACGGCACACGAACGGACGCCCAGCGACCCTGTTCCCAGCGTCCCCGCTCAGGGAAAAGCGGACGCAACCGCGCCGGGATTTTACGTCACCCCGGTCTGTTCAACAAAGATCGGGGATGGGGATAGGAACCGATGCACGGTCGCGGCGTGGTCGGCTGCGACAAACGTACGTTGCCAGGGAGGCAGGAGGCTGAGAGATCCTGAACCTTGGGAATTGTGGGGGAGGGGCTTAGAGCCCTATCTCAGAAATCGCCATAGGACGCGATCCCACGAAGGGATTTCTCCCTCATCCATTCGACTTCGCTCAGGACTGGCTCCCAGCCCCCGTGTCGAGTACGGGGCAGGCTCTCTCCCGCTGGGAGAGGGGGGTTCTGAGACGGCCTCCTTAATGGAGATACGCGGACGCCCAGCCCAGTCCTTCTTCGGTTACGCCGGCCGGACGGTACTCGCAGCCTATCCAGCCGTCATACCCCAGCCCATCGATGAACGAGAATAGGAACGGATAGTTGATCTCCCCGGTCCCGGGCTCGTTACGTCCGGGGTTGTCGGCGAGCTGAAAATGCGGGATTCGGTCTTGAAGCCGCTCGATCGTCTGCGCCAGGTCGCCTTCCATGACCTGCATGTGATAGATGTCGTACTGGAGCCATGCGTTCTCGTGACGGACCTCGTCAAGTATCGCGATGCCCTGTGCGCTGGTGGACACGAAATACCCGGGGATGTCACGCGTGTTGATCGGCTCCAGCAGCAGCTTCACCCCGGCCGCAGCCGCCAACGGGGCTGCGAAGCGCATGTTTTCGATCAACGTCCGCGTCGCCGCCTCCGGGTCGGTCCCTTCTGGCGGTATGCCGGCCAGGCAGGTCAGCAGTCCGCAGTCGAGCGCGCGGGCGTACTCGACCGCCTTTCCGACGCCGTCCTGAAACTCGCCGACCCGGTCCGGTAAACAACCCAGACCGCGGTCGCCGCCGCCCCAATCGCCCGCCGGCAGATCGAACAGCACCTGTTTCAGAGCGTGCGCGTCCAGGCGCTCACGGATCTGCTCCGCCGGATAGTCGTAAGGGAACAGGTACTCGACACCTTTGAAACCCACATTCGCAGCGGCGTCGATACGGTTCAGGAAGTCGACCTCGTTGAACATCATCGATAGATTGGCGGCGAGCTTGACCATGAGTTCTCCGGCGGGGTGATCGGTATTGTTTGAAACGCGGTAAGGGAGAGGTTAAACCACCCGAGCCGCGAAACGGCGTTCAGGCATCATGCCTCCACCCGGCCGCACAAGTGCGCGGGCGTGTCCTATGGCACCCCGATAAAGGGCCGGCGCGGGAGTACGGGGAGCCTGGATCGGCCCAACGTTTTTCGCCGGAGCGGACTGAACCGGAGATCACAACGCGGGTCGGAGGCGCGTCCGTTCTCGGGGTGCGGGATGGCGCGATGTACATTTCAGGAGAGATCAGGACGCAGGCGCATGAATGTCATCTCAGGGGAACCCGCTTCCGGTCCGGCCGAATCTGAGTTCCCGCTGGGCAGACGAATCGCCGTCTTCGGCAAGGGCGGCAAAACCACGCTTGCCCGTGCGCTGGCGAATCGATTCGGGCTCGTATTCGTTGAACTGGACGCCATCCGGCATCTTCCGGACTGGCAGGAACGTCCGGACGACGAGATGCGCGAGTTCACGGCCTCACTTCTCGAAGGGGCCGACCCCGGCTGGGTCGTCGATGGCAACTATCCAGCGACCAGAGAGTTGATCCTGAGCAGAGTGGAGACGGTCATCGTTCTGGCGTTGCCGTGGCGGGTGATGTTGTGGCGGACGTTCAA
>JAQBUX010000024.1 GCA_027623795.1 Chloroflexota bacterium | reverse complement strand
CCGGAGCACCCGTACATCTACGCCGAGTACGACAAGGCGGAGCGGGGCTAGGCGCCCCCCAGGGCCGGATGCTTTCGTGCGAAGGTTTCAGCCCAGGTCCAATTGGGTCCGAGGGTCAACCCAGCCCCGCGAATCGATCCGATAGGACCATCCTGTCATCCTGAGGCCAAGCCGAAGGATCTTCAGGTCCGCGTTGCTACTCCCCGGTATTTGCTGTCACGCCTGTCCATCTTGCCGCCTATGCCCGACGCGGGAGAGGGCCCGGGAGCCTGTGCTGGGCTTGTCGAATCATGAGGGAGCGAGACCGAAGGCAGAGAGCCGCAATCGGGCGCCGCAGCACGTCACACCCTTCGAGAGCCTCAGGGTGGGTAATCACGAGCGCCACCAGGGTTTGGGGGTCGTACCGGTCGCCCCCTAAACCTTCACAAGCTTCTGCATCGAGCGCAGCTCTTGTTCCACGTTCCAGCCGCTGCCGTAGTCGCTGTGCGACACCTCTGCGACGTAGATGTCGCCCTTCGAGTCCACTGCGACGCCGTGCGGCGAGTAGAAGCGGCCGGTCTGGGAGCCGTATGGCTCCGTCCCAACGCGGGACAGTATCACCCCGTCCGTATTCATCACCGTGACCCGCGGCCCGAGGTCTGTGCCGGTGTCGTTACTGGCGATCCCGGCGAAGTACTCGCCGATGTACACGAGGTCTTTGTCGCCCCGCGTATCGATATAGACGCAGGCAGCGCGGGACATGTTCACCCACTGCGTCTCGAACTTGCCGTCTGAGCTGAACACCTGGATGCGATGGTTCTCACGGTCCGCGATGTAGACCCAGCCGTTGCTGTCCGTCTCGACGTTGTGGACGATGTTGAACTGGCCCTCGCCCGTACCAGACTCGCCCCATGAGAACAAGTAGTCACCCTCCGGCGAGTACTTGTGGACTCGGGCGTTTGAGTACCCATCGGCGACGTAAAATTCGCCGGTCTTCTTGTCCACGCCCACGTGCGTCGGGACGCTGAACGGCTGTCCGCTCATTTTCGGAGACGGCTTGTTGGCCTCGCCAAGTGTCATCAGCTTCTCGCCGGACGGCGTGAACTTCTTGACGGTGCTGTCGCCGTTGTCGACCGTAAAAATGTTGCCGTCCGGGGCCACGGTGACGCCATGCGGATTGCTGAACTCGCCTTCGCCCCAGTGATCGACCATGTTGCCGTCGGTGTCGAACACGATCATCGGCGAGGTGCCGCGGTTGAACACGTAAATGCGGTCCTGCGCATCTACGGCGACCGCTGTCGCCTCTTTGTAAATCCAGCCCTCGGGCAGCTTGCCCCAGTTCTCGCCAGAGACCCTGTACTTGAAATCTCCACTCCCAAGTACGACAGGGCCGCGCTGTCCGTCTTCAGCCCGGTGCTCATCATGGGGCAGTCCAGATTCGAGTTTCTCTACATCGCTTGGCATCGGTCCTACCTCAATTAGAAACGGGGGGAGAGTCGGGCCGCCGGGCAAAGGTCACAACCACCGGCGGGGGCGTGATCTTACCCTGTCAGCCGACATCTGGGAGTCGATGAGCGAACCGGTCTGACCGTAGGGCCAGACGCCAATCCTCAATCGACAAGCGACCGGGCGATCCCGAGGTGCCCGATTCGAGAGCAGCGCGATCACCGGCTAGATCGCATGTGGCCTCTGAATATCGTCACAGACTCTCAAACAGCGCCGAGCTGGCGCATGAGCCCGAGATCGTCCCGCTGTATCCACTCCTCGGCGATCTTCCCATCCTCGAACCGAGAGAGGGCCATGCCGGTGGAGGTGACCTTCACACCCGTGGGAGCGATGCCCAACCACTGACCCTCGTGCGTGCCGGTCATCCTCCAGCGTCGGGTCACGAACCCGCCGTTGCCCGCGTAGATCGCCACCTCGAAATGAAAGTCTGGGAACGCCGCCCGCAAGCCGGAAATCTGTTGCCTGACTTCATCGACCCCCACAACATCGACATCGAGAAGTGGGTCATGCCGGACATGCCCGAACGTCAGCAGCGCATCCGCCACCACAAGGTCGCCGCGATTCCAGACGTCCTCGACGTAACGGCGGACCACGGCCTCGTTCGATTCTGGTGTCAATGAATCACTCCCTGCGTCGTGGAACTGCCCCACCTTCGTTGACGCCGATCCGGAGGATGTGGACCGCATCCGTGTAATCGGTGCGGCCTCGGCCTCAAGGAGCGCACGCTGAGGCCCTCAACGCCCGTGCCCTGAGTCTCTCGAAGCTTGTACTGAGTCTGTCGAAGTAGGCCGTCGCGAGGCGAAAACGCTACGTGGACGCGGCAGGCATTCCGGGAATCGGTACGCCGGGCGTCTTCATGCGCAGGCTGTAGACCGAGGTCCGGCAGGTCAGGTAGAGGGTGCGGAAATCGTCGCCGCCCCAGCCGACGTTCGCCGGCAACTCAGGCGTCTCGATCACGCCAAGGAACTCGCCGTCCGGCTCCCATACCCAGATGCCGCCGGGGCCGGTGCTGAACACCCTGCCCGCTGTGTCGACCTTCAATCCGTCCGGCACTCCCCCGCGCTCACCGATCGGCCGCTCTCGCCCTGAGTGGGCGACGAAGGTGTCCCCTTCATCCGGTCCGCCGGGGACGTACGGCATCTCCGCGAAGACCCTGCCATTTGAGAGAGAACCGTCGGCGTCGACGTCGTACACGTGCATGTGCGGGTCCGGCCGGGTGTTGGACGAGTACAGCAGCGACTCATCCGGCGAGAACGCGAGGCCGTTCGGGTGGTTCATATCCGTCGCGGCCTGGTGCAGCCCGCCATCGGGGTCGATGCGGAAAATGCTCGACGTGCCGATGAGCCTGTCCTCGACCGGCATCAGGAACTGCGGGTCACTAAAGTACAAAGAGCCGTCGCTGCGGCCGACGACATCGTTGCTTCGATTCAGTCGGACGCCGTTGAATGACGCGGCGAGCACGGTCCACGCGCCGTCGTGCTCGCGACGCACCACGCGGTAGGCGTCCTGCTCGCACCACACCACCCTGCCCTGCGTGTCGTAGGTCGCGCCATTGGCGCCGCCGCCGTCCTCCCGGAGTACCGTCTTTTGGCCGGTCGACACATCCACCTCATAGTGGATCGAGGCGTCGACATCCGAGACGTACAGAAATCCATCGGGGTGCTCTTTCGTTGGCGGATGCCAGAGGGGTCCTTCGGTGAAATGGAATCCGGTCGCGACGAGTTGTGGCTCGGTGGACTTCCCGGTGGGCTCCCAGGTCGATTCCAGGACTCGGTCAAGCTTGTTCGGGATGGTCAACGGGGTCTCCTCAGAATAAACCGGTGGCCGAAGGCGGATTCCGCTCGACGTTGTTGGAGTTTATCTATTCAAGAAACTCGATGGGCCGGCGGAGCTCGGGATATGCGACCGCGATCAAGACCAGGAGGCCGATCCCTCCAAAGGCGACGAAGCGAATCGCTTCCGCGGGACCCAGTACTTCGGCAAGCACTCCGAGTCCCAGGCTGCCGACAGGGAACAGGCCAAGAACCACGGCCTGGATGCCGACGATGCGCCCTCGCATCCGGTCGGGCGTGATCATCAGCAACATGCTGTTGTGCATGATGCTGAATCCCATGGCGATCATCCCCAGTACCAGAAGTAGCGCGAAACCAGCCGGCGCCCAGACCAGCCAGCTCAGACCTGCCGCCAGCAGGTGCATGAAGAACGCCGTGACCAGGACCATGCTTCCGTGGTGGCGCGCTCTCCAGTGGGTCATCGCAAGCAGCACTGCGATCACGAGTGATCCCATGCCCTGCGCCGATAGGAGCAGGCCAAACAGCAGAGGTCCTGCGTCGAACTGGTCCCGGGCGATAACGGCGATCATCGACTCGAACGTGAATCCGGACATGTTGGTCAGTCCGACGGCGAGCAACAGTCCGACGATAACGCGGTTGCCCCGTACGAATCGAAGGCCCCTGCGGAACGAGTTGAGGAAGCTCTCCCTGCGTTCGTCGGCCGTCGGGTGGAACAGGACCGGCAATCCCCGCAACAGGCTAACGTTCAGATAGCCGATGAGCCCCAGCCCGATGTAGATGTATCCGGGGTCCACGCTATTCAGGAGCGCCCCGGCCGCGTTCGAGCCTACGAACCACGCCATGTTCAGCGAGATCATGTCCAGCGCCAGGGCGGAGGTGATCTGCCGGCGACCCACAACACCGGAGAAGTAGGTCCTTCTCGCCGTCATGTCCAGCAAGAACAACATGCCGTTCAGGAATACGTAGGCGTAGAGCACCGTGAGCGGCGCCAATGAGGCGATCAGCAATAGCCCGAATATAAGGGAGACCGAGCCCATGCCGGCCTGTGCGATCCGGACGATGCGGATTCGAGGGAACCGGTCCGCAATCAACCCGACGAACGGCCCGATCAGGAAGAAGGGCGAGAACCGGAAAAAGATCAGTAACCCGATGGCCAGCGGTGAGTCCCAATGCTGGCCGACGAGCCATGCGACGACCGTGTAGTCGATAAAACGCGCCAGGTACGCGAGAAGCGAGACCGACCAGACTCGGAGGAACGCAGGGTGTTGGAGTGGCCGGGGAACCCGTCGGTCGCGCATGTATGTCCGGCGCGGCCGGGGCTTTTTCCCAGATCGTGGCAGACGGACTAAAGTGCCCGCCGAACCGACCGATTCACCAACGCTCCCGGCGTCGGTTCCTCGACGTAGCAAATCTGATATCTCGCTGAGCGCAGAAACCCGCGTCGCGCGCTAGAGCCTGTTGATTAGAGGACCCGCGGTAAGTTTGCTCTTGCGGATCGCGGGTTTACCAGCCGCATTTCACAAGGTTTCTGGCGCCATTACGAAACCCGGCAAGGAGTCGGCATGAAGATCACCGAGGTTATCCCTCACGTCATCAAGCCCGGACTCACGGGCGAAACGCCGGATCAGAGCGCGTGGGCGTTCATCGAGGTGCGTACAGACGAGGGGATCACAGGTTGGGGAGAGGCGACCAAGTACGGCCGCGGCGGCAGCTTCCTGCTCGCTCAGGCGGTCAAAATGGTGAAGGAGGACTTCATCGGCGAGGACCCGTCGAACATCGAGGTCCTCTGGCACAAGCTCTACCGCCGCTTTACCTACCTGGGAGCGCGGGGTTTGCCGACGACCTTAGTCGCCGGGTTCGACATGGCGCTCTGGTGGAGTTACCCCGGTTTGGTGGACAGTTCAGAGCTTCGTTCTTGAACTGGAGTTGACCCGATTTGGTGGACACATTGATGCTCTGTTGGAAGAGGAGTTGTCCACGATGCCCAGAACGCGTCCGCCATATCCACCTGAGTTCCGTCGTCAGATAGTAGAACTGGTCCGGGCTGGCCGGGCGGCGTCCACAAAGGCTTTCGCCTCTCCACTTTCCGGATCGAAGCCGAGCGCAGCCTCCGCCGCCTGCAAAGCAGCCTGGTAGTCCTGGTCCTCAAGGGCGGCGTCAGCCTGGTCGAGAAGCCGTTCTATCCGCCTCTGTACACGCTCACTCGTCATGGTGGGCCGGATGATACAGGCATATCAATATGTGGTTGCGGGCTGACGTACCGGCCGGAGACGATGGGCAAGCGGGCGGAATCGGACGGGCAGGCCGGAGCGCGACCCGAAAGATCCTTCTCCTGTCCGGCGAAGGATCACGATTACGTTGTCCCGTCCCATTCTTTCCACGACCAATTGCCGACGGTGGCGGGCTCGCGCCCTCTCTTCTAGCCTCGCGACGGCTTCTTGCCGGTGCGCTCCTCGTACAGCTTCCAGGTGTTCTCGTTGAACGGGTAGTACCGTCCAGGCGGGCCGGGGTCTCGCTCCAGCTCCGCTTTAACGACCTCTTCCACTTCCTCACGCTCGCGGGCGATACGGATCACGTCGTCGACCGTCTGGTGTGGCACTACGACAACGCCGTCCTCATCGCCGACCACGGCGTCACCCGGGCGGACAAGCACCCCGCCGCAGTTAATGGTGTCATTCACGCCCCACGGGACCATCACTGCGGGGCCTTGCTTGGCCGTGGTGCTGTGCGAGAAGACCGGGTAGCCGTAGCCTTTCAGGATGGTCGAGTCGCGCACCGATCCATCGGTGACGAGGCCGCCGACCTTCAACTGCTTCAATCGCAGGAACTTGATGTCGCCGCCGATCGACTCCCACGGGCCGACCGCAGACGCCACGAGAACTTCGCCGGGGCCGCATAGCTCGAACGCGACGTACTCGGGCGACACGAGGCCCTTCGGCATGTCGTCCCAGATGTCGTTTCGCCACGGAACGAAGCGGAGGGTCACCGCCCGACCCGCCATCTTCATCTCCGGGTGCAACGGCCGGGCGCCGTGTATGTAGGACGGCGGCCACTTCATGACCCACAGGGCGTCGATCAGTGTCGGTGTCGGGATGGTCTTCAGTATTTCCAGGGTCTCGTCTGAGATAGGTGGAAGGTGGTCGGCCATTCGAGGCTCCTGTTCGGGATTGGATTGAAAGGGGCTTGCTAAGTGAGACAGATTTGTCGGCGCTATTGAGCCAGCAAAAGGTCGCTCCGGGGTGGTATGGCCGAAGAATCTCGTCGAATGCGCGTCAGGAGATCCTTCGCTTCGATCAGGATGACATGTGGAGCGGTCCCGACGGTCATTCGGGGACCGAGCCGTTGCGGAACTTCCAGAGGGCCGTCACGAGCGCCGCCGACGCCGGGACGGGCACCCCCATCGCCATGCCTTCACGCACGACCATGCCAAGCAGGTGCTCGATTTCCAGTTGATTCCCGGCGCGGAAATCACCCTGCAACGAGGCTTGTGTGTCCGCCGCCTCGGCGATGCCGTCACGCAGCTTTTCGTCCACGACATCCGCAGCGAGGTTTACGCCCTTCGCCCGTGCGACGCGCTCGACATCCTCCATCACGGAACGGACGGTGTACTCGCCCCACGGACTGTCGAGAACCTCGACGAACGACGCGCGGGACGCCGTCATTACGGTACCGATCGGGCCAACGTTCACCAACTTGGTCCAGAGGGTGACCGCGATATCGGTCGCGATCTCCTGCTGTATTCCCTCCTTGTCAAAGAGGCGGGAAACCGTCTCGACCCGCTCCGACCGCGAACCGTCCTGCTCCCCGAATGCGATGCGGGCCGTCGGGCCGGACTGGTGGATCATGCCCGGTTCAGGTCGTCCGGTCTCGATGTAGGTGGCGCCGGCCATGACGTGGTCCCAGCCGTAGCGCTCAGCGATCACGTTGGCGCTGTCCACGCCGTTCTGGATTGTGAGCACCGTCGTGCCGTCCTTGAGGAGCGGCCCGATCAACGGGAGCGCTGTCTCGTTGTGGAACAACTTGACGGAGTAAAAGACGAAATCGACCGGTCCGACCTCTAACGGGTCAGCGGTGACCTGTGGATGGACGGTGAAGTCTCCCCAGTTACTGCGAACCCGCAGGCCGTTGGCCTTTATGGCTTCCGAGTGCGGGCCGGGGCGGGCGATGAGCGAAACCTCTTCACCGTGCCGCGCCAGTACTCCGCCGTAATAGCCGCCGACGGAGCCCGGTCCGATGACGGCTACCTTAGTTTTCGTGTCTGACATCCCGGCTCCTAGTTTCTTGTCTTCGATCTCTTCAACCGGTTGGATGGCCTGATCCGCCGTCCTGGCATCGATGGTTCATCTTGTACCGTAATTGCGGACGGTAACGATAGCGCACCCGCCGCGCCATCGCTGTCACCCGGCGGCAGATCGTCGCGGCGGTAGAATTACGACCTCCACTACGGCGAGCCATTTCGCCAAGACCGACCCCGCCAACATCAGGATCCATAAATGACCGATTTCACGCGCCCCGACGGCCGCGCTCCCGGCGATCCTCGGCCGATCACGATCGAGACCGGATTCCAGCCCCACGCCGAAGGGTCCGTCCTGATCACCGCCGGCAACACTCACGTCGTTTGCTCCGCCTCGGTCGAGGAGACTGTGCCGCGCTGGATGAGCGGGTCCGGTCGCGGGTGGGTGACGGCCGAGTACGGGATGCTCCCGCGTGCGACGAATACACGATCAGGCCGCGAGGCTCGTTCCGGCAGACAGGGCGGGCGTTCTCAGGAGATACAACGGCTGATCGGCCGGTCGCTACGGGGCGTGGTCGATCTCACAGCGATGGGTGAGCGGTCTGTAATCGTCGATTGCGATGTGTTGCGCGCCGACGGAGGGACCCGGACGGCCGCCATCACCGGGAGCTACGTGGCTCTCTCCCTGGCGCTGCGCGGGCTCGTGTCTGAGGGCGCGATCGAGAGCGACCCGATGACCGACGCGGTGGCGGCTATCAGCGTCGGCGTCGTATCTGGCACGCCCCTCCTCGACCTTTGCTACGAAGAGGACTCGGCCGCGGAGTCGGACATGAACGTCGTGATGACAGGCTCCGGCAAGCTGATCGAGGTGCAGGCGACGGCGGAGGGCGCGCCTTTTAGCCGTGACGAGCTCAACGAGCTTCTTGGTCTTGCCGAAAACGGTATCCGGTACGCACTCGACAGGCAGGTCGCAGCCTTACAATCCGGATAGATCGGCCACCTGCTCATGTTCCGGGGCAGTGAGTCGTGTCCGACTACGAATCGCAACGAACGAGCAGCGGCAGATTACGATCTACGCTTCGGGGTTCTCAGGGCGTGGGCGTATTGCCATATGCCCCCTACAGTTGCACCGCTGACGCCGTCTACGTGCACGAAAAACCATCTCCGCTCCAACACAAGAAATGACCTGATCGTCCCGTCCGAACGCATTGTTCGCCGAACGTCCTCCAACTAGCCGCATCCGAAAGCGAGTCCGCTCCATATGACCAGAATCACGGACGTACGCGCGAGGGAGATCCTCGATTCGCGCGGCAATCCGACGGTCTACGCAGAAGTCAGGACGTCTGATGGCGCGGTTGGCGGAGCCGCGGTGCCGTCCGGCGCGAGCACCGGCGAGCGTGAGGCGCTGGAGCTGCGTGACGGCGATCGTGGTCGCTTCGGTGGGAAGGGCGTGCTGACGGCCGTCAAGAACGCGAACGGGCCGCTCCGCGACGCTGTCATGGGACGGGACATATCGGACCAGGCCGGGATCGACCGGGTGATGCTCGACGTCGATGGCACGGTCAACAAGGAAAAGTACGGCGCCAACGCCATCCTCGGCGTCTCGATGGCGGCGCTCTCGGCATCTGCCCGAAGCGCGAATGTGCCGCTGTACAGGCGCGTGGCCGAGCTTTCCGGCGTGGCCGACCCCGTGGAGCTTCCGACCCCGATGTTCAACGTGCTCAACGGTGGCGCTCACGCGTCCGGGTCGACCGATTTCCAGGAGTTCATGGTCCTGCCGGCCGGATTCGACAACTACCCCGAAGCGCTCCGGGCCGCGGTCGAGATTTACCAGACCTTGAAATCGCGCCTGGAATCCGAAGGGTTTCAAACGGCGGTCGGCGACGAGGGCGGTTTCGCCCCCGCCGGGTTCGACACACGCTCCGCTCTGGACCACCTGGTGGATGCGATCAGCGCGGCCGGTTACAAGCCCGGCGCCGACGTTTTCCTTACACTCGACCCGGCCTCAAGCGAGTTCGGGCCAAAGCCTGCCGAAGGCTCTCCCTACCGCTATGACCTGAAGCGCGAGGGCCGGGTTCTCTCCACGACGGAGATGATCGACGAGTACGAGGCGCTCGTGGACGGCTACCCGATCGTGAGTATCGAGGACGGGCTTGCCGAGGGGGATTGGGACGGCTGGGTGGAGCTAAACGCTCGGCTGGGCAGCCGGGTGCAACTGGTGGGCGATGACCTCCTCGTGACGCAGCGCCGGTACCTCGAACAGGGTATCGAGATGAAGGCCGCCAACGCGATTCTGGTCAAGTTGAACCAGGTAGGAACGGTGACCGAGACGCTGGAGACGATCAGCACTGCGCGAGCCGCCGGTTGGGGCATCGTCGTCAGCCACCGCTCGGGGGAGACCGAGGACACTACGATCGCTGACCTTGCTGTCGGCGCCGGAGCGGGTCAACTGAAGGCCGGCGCGCCAGCCCGTAGCGACCGGGTAGCCAAGTACAACCGGCTCCTGGCTATCGCAGACGAACTGGGTTCGTCAGCCAGATACGCCGGGAAACGGTCTTTCAGATAGTAAACTGTGGTTTGCCCCGTAGACCGGATATGTCCATATCTGGACCCTGAGTAGTGTCCAGATATCAGCGCCGCCCGTAAACATCGAGGTATCTCTCGAAACTTCGGGGCTCACCAGACTCCTATTTCAAAGCGTGGAGAGGTCAATGGCAGACAAGACGAAGGTTGGCATCAACGGTTTTGGCCGCATCGGGCGGCAGGTGCTCCGGGCGATGCGCGAGCGCGTCTCCGACCGCGTCGAGGTGGTCGCGGTAAACGACCTGACGGACTCGAAAACCAACGCCCACCTGTTCAAGTACGACTCCAGTTACGGCCCGTACTCCGGCACGGTTGAGGCCGACGGCAACGATCTGATCATCGACGGCGACAGGATCAAGGTGCTTTCCGACCGGTCGCCGGCCAACCTGCCCTGGGGCGACCTCGGCGTCGATATCGTGATCGAGTCGACGGGCTTCTTCACGAAGGCGGAGCAGGCGGCCGGGCACATCGAGGGCGGCGCCAAAAAGGTGATCATCTCCGCCCCGGCCACGGGCGAAGACCTGACGGTGGTCCTGGGCGTGAACGACGACCAGTACGATCCCGCAAAGCACGTCATCATGTCAAACGCGTCCTGCACGACGAACTGCGTTGCGCCGATGGCGAAGGTACTGCACGACGTTTTCGGCATCGAGCAGGCGTTGATGTCGACGATCCACTCCTACACAAACGACCAGAACATTCTTGACGGGGTGCACGGCGACCTTCGTCGCGCTCGCACCGCGGCCGCGAGCATCATCCCGACCACTACGGGCGCAGCGCGCGCCGTGACGGTTGTGATCCCGAGCCTCAAGGGCAAGATCGACGGGATGGCCTACCGAGTCCCCACGCCGTCGGTGTCCGTGACGGACCTGACGGCGACGCTCGAAAAGAGCGCCAGCGCCGAGGACGTCAACGAGGCGTACAAACAGGCCTCGATGAACGGTTCACTCCACGGGCTGCTGGGCTACTCGATCGAGCCACTGGTATCGATCGACTACAAGGGCAACCCGAACTCCGTGACGATCGACGCCCTCTCGACTTCGTCGATCAACGACAAGATGGTCAAGGTTGTCGGCTGGTACGACAACGAATGGGGCTACTCGTGTCGCACAGCGGACCTCGCAGGTTTCGTTGCGGCGAAGGGCGTGTAGGCCCACTTCAAGAAACAGATGACTTTCAGACCGGGGGCGATGATGCTCCCGGTCTTTTTAGTCCTGAAAGTACCTCTTGGGGCTGAGTTTGGTCGCCGGAGCCGAGAGCAGATCACGGCCGGGACGACGGCGTAGCCGCTTCAATTCAGATCGCTATGAATTTCAAAATCGCACGTGTCTCAGCGGGACCAAGTATCCTGAAAATCGTCGGGCCTGGAATCGGATCCGTGAATCGGGACCGGGAGAAATAGATTGTTGGAACAACAAACGCATGACACCGGCGACCTAACGCTCAACTACGTCGAGGTGGGTCAGGGCGATCCGCTCGTTCTTTTGCACGGGTTTACGGGCAACTGGCGGTCGTGGTCCCAGGAGATCGGGTTGCTGTCCCACCGATGGCATGTGCTCGCTCCGGATGCGCGTGGCCACGGCGATTCGTCCCGGTCCGAGGACGCCAAGTACGGTTACGGCGTCAGAACGGCGGACGCTGCTTCTTTCATCGAAGGTGTCGTCGGCGGACCTGCCGTGGTGGCCGGGCATTCGATGGGCGGAGCGACGGCGATGGGCATCGCGGCCCTACATCCGGAGTTGGTCCGGGCAATTGTGCTGGAAGACCCGCATGTGTCTCACGGGTACGTGGGGACCGAAGAGGGGCGGGCGTCGACGAAGCGGAGTCGTGACCGGCTGCGATCAACCGCCAGGTTCGATGAAATGGTGGCGGCCGTTCAGAACGAAGACCCGGAAATGGACGCCAGTGCCGCACGATGGAGTGTGACGCAGGGACTGAAATTGGACCCCGATACGTTCAATCCGTTCATCGAAAGTGCGATGTTCGACGATTTTGACCCGGACTCCGTACTGTCGAAGATCGAATGTCCCGTTCTGCTCATGCAGGCCGATCCCGAACAGGGCGGGGTCGTTACCGACGAAGCGGCCGACCGGCTGCGAACCGCAATCCCAGATTGCACGCATGTCCGCTTCCCGGGAGTCGGCCATCGCGTTCACAAGGACGCGCCGATCAAGTTCCGCCGGGTGCTCTTCGACTTTCTGGACACGATCTAGCCCGGACACGGCGGGGATCTCACGCGACTTGGTCGGCGCAAGCGACCGGCCGAGTACCGACGGCGTCAGATCAATACGCTCACGCCCCGTAGCCGCTATCGCGGGCCGGGCGTACAATCGCGTGCACTCAGACGAGTGACCGCGCGGGTTCGGTGTCGCGCGGGTGTCGCCGCATTCCGGGGATCGATTCCGGGCGGCCAGCAAATGGAGAAAAAGCCGATGGCGACGTCGCCTACGACTACCAACGGAACCGCTACCAGCTACATCGACCGCATTCGAGAGCCGCGCTGGCTGAACAGTGAAGAAGCGGAAGTCGGCAGTTACGCCGTAAAGTCCGGTCTTGCGCAGATGCTCAAGGGCGGCGTGATCATGGACGTGGTGACGGCTGACCAGGCGAAGATCGCCGAAGATGCCGGAGCCGTGGCGGTGATGGCGCTTGAGCGGGTCCCGGCGGACATCCGGGCGGACGGCGGCGTGGCCCGCATGTCTGACCCGAACATGATCGAAGACATTCTCAAAGCCACCACGATACCGGTGATGGCCAAGTCCCGGATCGGCCACTTTGTCGAAGCTCAAGTACTCCAGGCCCTCGGCGTCGATTTTTGCGACGAGTCCGAGGTCCTGACCCCCGCCGACCATGAGTTCCACTCCAACAAGTGGGCCTTCAAAATGCCGTTCGTTTGCGGTTGCACGAACCTTGGCGAGGCGCTCCGCCGCATCGGCGAGGGCGCGGCGATGATCCGCACGAAGGGCGAAGCCGGAACCGGCGACGTCGTCGAAGCGGTCACGCACGCACGCGCCGTCCTTGGTGAAATTCGCAGACTCCAGCAACTTCCAGAGATGGAGCTAATGACCGCCGCCAAGAACATGGGCGCGCCGTACGACCTGGTTCTTGAAGTCCACCGCACCGGCAAACTTCCCGTGGTCAACTTCGCTGCGGGCGGCATCGCCACCCCTGCGGACGCGGCGTTGATGATGCAGATCGGCGTGGATGGCGTATTCGTCGGCTCCGGAATCTTCAAGTCAGGAAACCCGGCGCAGCGTGCCGACGCTATCGTTCAGGCGACGACGCACTTCGACAACCCGGACATCATCGCCAACGTTTCCCGCAACCTGGGCGAGGCGATGGTCGGCATTAGCTCCCGCGAGTTGACAGAGTCTGAGCGGCTTGCGAAGCGCGGCTGGTAGGCGCTATTGCCGCTCAACATAGGCGTCCTGGCGCTCCAGGGCGACTTTCAAGAACACCGGGCCATGCTCGAATCGCTTGGCGCGATCGTTACCGAGGTGCGTCTGCCCCACCAGTTGGAGGGACTTGACGGCCTCGTAATCCCCGGCGGCGAGAGCACGGCCATCGTGAAGCTCGCCAACAGGTGGGGAATTCCCGACGCGCTCCGTCGTTTCATCGACAACGGCGGCGCCGTCTGGGGAACCTGCGCCGGGATGATCGTTATGGCGCGCGAGTTAACTGAGCCGGAGCCGGAACCGTTCGGATTAATGGACATAACGGTGTCGCGAAACTGGTTTGGCAGACAGGTGGACAGCTTCGAGACGGAGCTATCTGTAAAAGGTGTGCCCGGCGGACCGATCCACGCCGTGTTCATCCGCGCCCCCTCCGTCCGTGAGCAGGGCGAGGACGTTCAATGCATCGCTCGGCTGGAGGACGGCACGCCGGTCGCCGTTCGTAGCGGTAAACTGATGGCAACAGCGTTCCATCCTGAACTGACACCGGATACCAGGATCCACGAGTTGTTTCTCCGGTTGTCGGCGGGAGACCTTTCGTCCGTCTGATCTACGGGCAGCGGGGCCGACTCGCCGTCCGTCAGATCGACGGTAGGGTTTTCGCATGATCAGAATCCTGCGTCCTACGGACTCGGCTCGTCTGCTGCTCTTCCGCCCCGCGGATGGCGGCACGCAAGCCTTCACGTTTGACAGCGCCGCACATTCAACCGCATGCGGTTTCCGGTCAAGTCGATATGTCGCGAGTGCGTTGACCTGGCGTGCCCGCCGCCGAAACGGCTGGATAGCGTTCGGCGGGTCACGGGTCACAGGAGTGGCACGCGTCCGACTACGCAACGGCCCGACCGTATGGGAGATCAGCGAACTGTTTCTTTCGCCGGAAGCAGTGCCGGAGATCGACGGCGCAGAGATGCTGTCCGATCTCGCGGACGCCGCAGCCGAGGCGGGCGTCCACCGGCTCTTCCTCCGAATCGCCGACGGCAGCCCGATGGCGTCCGCCGCCCGGCGCGCCGGTTACAAACTCCAAACGCGTGAGACGCTGTTCCGACGGCCCGAGGATCTAAGAGGCCAGAATCAACCGGCGCACTACCCCGCCGAGTCTGGATGGCGGGCCGTTGGCGACGCCGACATGCGAGATGTTTTCCGACTGTACGGGGCAGCCACCCCCCTTGCGGTCCGCGAGACGGCGGGGATGACGCCTCCCGAGTGGCGCGATGCGCTGGAACCCTTGCCCGGCCCTTCAGGGAAGACCAGATCCGGCCGCGTCAAATCGGGAGGGGTTCCCGGCGCGAATTCCGGCGAGATGATGCTTGAAGGCGACAACATCCCGGCCGCCTGGATGAGGTACTCGGACGCAAGCAATGAGCGCCTTTTCACTCTGATGGTGGAGCCAGAGGCGCGTGTGGACCTGGACGAGGTGGTGCGAGGCGTGCTTGCGGGCGGCTACGGCATGCCCGCTGCGATGCTTGTGCCACTTTACGCCCGGCGCATAGCGATGGCCCTTGAGGCCGCGGATTTCGTCCCGAGCCACGACTACGAACTATTTGCCCGCCAGACCGCCGAACGGGCTAAGATTCCACAGAACGCAATGGTCGCAGCAGGCGGATGACGCACCGTAGCCGCAGGCGGATTACAGGGAGACCTACGTCCTGACAACAGAAGTGAACACGCGGCGGATTACCGACGACCTCGAGGCATTGATCGCAGCACTCCCCGAGCGGATCCGCATCGCGCTCGACAGACACCCGCGCAAGAATGAGTTGCTGGAGGTCGTGATGGACCTCGGCAGGCTGCCAGAGGCCCGCTTCCCCGAGGAAGCGTTTCGCCTGGGCGATCAGGAGGTTACCGACAACGATCTCCAGTGGATCGTCGATCGCGTCGGCGAATTTGGCGACGACAACCGCGCAGGGATCGAGCGAACGCTACACCGGATTTCGGTGATCCGTAATCGCGGCGGCAGACCTGTCGGCGTCACCTGCCGGGTCGGACGCGCCGTGTTCGGCACCGGCCAGATCATCGACGACCTCGTACGCACCGGGGAGAGCGTGCTACTCCTCGGGCGGCCGGGTGTCGGCAAGACGACGATGCTGCGTGAGGTAGCCCGCGTTCTTGCGGACGAGGTCGGTAAGCGGGTGGTGATCGTCGACACGTCGAACGAGATCGCGGGCGACGGCGATGTCCCGCATCCGGCGATCGGCGGCGCTCGACGCATGCAGGTCCCAAGCACGCCGCAACAACATCAGGTGATGATAGAGGCGGTGGAAAACCACATGCCTGAGGTCGTGATAATCGACGAGATGAGCACCGAGGCCGAGGCGATGGCGGCACGCACTATCGCCGAACGCGGCGTGCAGTTGATCGCCACGGCACACGGCAACACGCTGTCCAATCTTGTGAGCAACCCGACGCTGTCCGACCTGGTTGGCGGGACCCAGACAGTGACGCTGGGCGATATCGAGGCGAGACGACGCCGCACCCAGAAAACGGTGCTGGAACGGAAGCACAAGCCGACATTTGAGAACGTCGTCGAGATCCAGACTTTTGACCGCGTGGGCGTGCATCGCGACGTAGGGTCGATCGTGGACATGATGCTGCGCGGTTACACGGTCGAGCCCGAGGTGCGCATGATCGATGGCGACGACGTGAAGGTGCTCCGGGAGGCGTCCGGACTTGGCGGCGAGGTCGCCGACGTGCCGCAGGACGGGCCGAGACCGCGCAGCGCTCTTTTTTCTCGCCGGACCGGTGACGAAGATTCGCCGGTATCCACACCAGCCCGGAGGGGTCTGGAATCTCGGGAATCGTGGCCGACGCCGGAACCAGAAGCAGAACCGGAACCTCCACGAGCGACTTCGGTGTACGCATTCGGCGTCCCCCGTACCAATCTTCAACACGCTGTGGACCGCATCGGCGCGGCGGTCGATGTGGTTGACACGCCCGACCAGGCGGACATGTTTCTGACGACCAAGTCGCACTACAACCGGCGACCCACCGCAGTCCGGGCTGCCGAAGCGCGTGGCCTCCCCGTATACGTGTTGCGCAAGGCCTCTGGCGACCAGATCACCCAGTTCGTGAAACGCTTCGAACCGGCGCAGCGTCCACAGCAGCCCGAAGAGTCGCCCGGAAGGCGAACGTCGAATGTCGTGCGGACCGCGCTGATGGAGGCGGAAGAGGCGTCGAAACGCGTGCTCGGCGGCGAAGACCGTATCGATCTGACACCACAACCGGCGTTCATTCGCCGCCTGCAACACGGGGTCGGCGGCCGATATAACATCGGATCGTCGAGCACGGGCCAGGACCCGTTCCGCCATGTCGTGCTCCGCCGCAGACGACAATAGACGGTCCCGATGATCTGGAGATGGACCCCGAGCGCCGAGTCTTGAGTTTGTTCCTCTCCATCGAGGGCGGCGACGGCGCGGGCAAGTCCACGCAAGCCGCCCTACTGATGACGCGACTCAAGGCGGCAGAAGTGGATGCCCTGCTTGTCCACGAGCCAGGCGGCACGGCGCTTGGCGAGCAGGTTAGGCGTCTGGTCAAGGGCGCAGCGTCGCCGTCGCCGGTGCCGGAGCTGTTTTTGTTCGAGGCGGCGCGCGCGCAGCTAGTGCAGGATGTGATCGGTCCGGCGCTGACCGCCGGCCGCGTGGTAGTGACGGACCGGTACGCCGATTCTTCGACCGCGTACCAGGGTTACGGTCGCGGGCTAGATCTTGAGGACGTTCGTGCACTCAACCGCATCGCGACCGGCGGGTTGATGCCGGACGCGACGATCTTGCTGGACATGCCTCCGGAGCGCGCGCTGGCGCGCGTTGACGGCACAGACGGGTCTGGCGGACGCTCCGATGACCCGGACCAGGCGCGTTTCGAGCGGGAGCCGATAGAGTTCCATCAACGTGTAGCTGAAGGGTTCCGGACGATGGCCGCAGAAGAGCCGCGGCGGTGGTTCGTGGTCGATGCCTCGGCGGGTGCGGACGCCGTGGCGGAAAAGGTCTGGGCCATCGTCTCGAGGTTGCTGGACGTACGGGGGATCAAAAGTCATGCCTGACGCCAGCGGGGCGATGTCGGATCAGGAGCTCGAGGCGTTTCTCGACGGCAAACACCTCGCGATCATCACCACCAACGGAGCCGACGGGGCGCCGCACTCCACACCGGTCTGGTACCTGGCGGAGCGCGATGGCGCGCTCGCCGTAATCGTGCTCCGAAACGCGGTTAAGTTGCGGAACATCGAGCGCGACCCACTCATCTCGATCACCATCGCGCCTGAGACCCGCCCTTACGCCTTCGCACGCTTCCGCGGGGCCGCTGAAGTCCTGTACGACGATGTCGGCGACTACCCACTCGCCATGGCGCAGCGCTATATGGGGGATGGTCCGGGCCGAAAATGGTTGGAAGAGCAAGGACAGGATCCGTTCGCGGTGATCCGCCTGCTCGATCCAGCCCCGAACACCTGGATGGATACGTCCTCCGGGGGTTAGTCGACAGTCCGGGACGGGCTGTTTCCGGGGGTCAGGGCCGAAACACCACATCCGTGGAGCGGTCGCGTGCGTGCTGGCACTTATCCATTTAACGGAGATTTTACGAATATCGAACATTAATGCCCATTCGCTCTCTTGCCAAAGACGAAATTCGGCGCGACGATTTATAAGTGATATTTTTCACTTAGCCAGGTCCGAGAATTACAGGCCTGTGAAAAAAAGGAGCGGTGAAGAGTGTTCGGTAGCATTGTTCGCCCGTTGATAAAGAGGGTAAGCCGGACATTCGAGGCAGCGGGTCCCGTCGCCGACGGGAGGGTCTACAAGGCCCTCTTCGACGACCCGATTACGCACCCCGAAGGCGATGAGGTCTTCGCACGACTCACTCGTGAATCTGTCTATCCAGCGGATCTTCAGAAGGCGGCGTAATAACCGCTGCCGGCCCTCCAAATGGTCGGCAAAGACGAGCGCATCTGATCGGCCGACGTACCGATAAGATCGCCCAGTCTGCAAAGGCCCCGGTTTTCCACAATCGGGGCCTTTTCGCGTCTACAGATTTCATCTAGATCGCCTCGTCTGGAGAGATCATTCCGATAAGTCGTTAATACGATATTCGTCACAATTGGTCACTTTTTCAGCGTATGGGCGTATTCTGGCTGGCCGACGTGGCTCCCTGCGCGCCGTCGCACTGAAGTTGCCTCCAGAATTGTTGCTCAGGGGCCGGACAATGTGTCGCGGTATCGCCGGACTGCGTCCGTCATGTCGTAGCGGCGC
>JAQBUX010000328.1 GCA_027623795.1 Chloroflexota bacterium | reverse complement strand
TGGTCTTCTTATCCCGGGGCCCCAACCCCTTCAAACACCACGAACGTGGACACTACTGCTTACTGCACCCATTGCAATCAGCTCAAAGTCGTCAGGCTCATACCAGTCCAACCCAAGACGACGCTTCGTTCGTTGTGTTGCAGACGTACATAGCGCTGTCACAACTGGCGCGGCTGACTGACTTGCAGCCGATCGAAGCCATAGAAGATCCGGGCGCGAATGTCCAACGAAAAGACTTTCGGAATCCCCAGAAACCCACCGGCTGAGCAATTGATCCAGCTATTCCCCATCTCGATGTCGATCTCGTCCTGGAACTCGGAAACTCTGCCCTCGGCCACGTCATTGACGGTCACCGGCGCGCCCTTCAGTCCAGACTCCATTAACGCGTATGCGAGGGCGAGGGCGTCCATCCCCTCGCGAACCCCGACCTCGGGCTGGCCGCCGGTTTCAACCGCCCGCACCATGTCCAGGTACTCGTAGGCGAGTATCTTCGAGTCGATAGTTGAGAACTCCAGGTCGTATGAACTGATGCGACGCGCCCCATCCCAGAGAGTCGATGTGCTGTCGTCCAGCTCGAAATCTGGAACCAGTTCAAGCAATGCATCGCCGGTGATCTCGACGCCGTCTCTCCGGACGATTCGGGGAGACTCGCCCGAGCGGCTGCGAGGCCGATAGAGCGTCCCGTCGCTACCCGAGATCGTCGAGACGGCAAGCGACTGGCCGTGCGATGTGTCGGTCATCGAAAGCTGGCCTATTGCGCCAGAATCAAACCTGATCAGCCCGAACGCTGTGTCGACCGCCGTGTGCTCGACCGAATCGCCGGTCGAGTAGCCGTCCTCGCGACGGTGGTCGTATAGCTTTGCAAGACCCGGTGCGACCTCGCTCATGGGCCGCAAAGTGCGATCGCTCTCAAAGGTCGATGTCTCTGCGAACACCGAATCGGCGCCGCCCATGAGGTACAGCAACAGGTCAGCGTTGTGGACTCCCGCGTCCAAGACCATGCCCCCGGCCTGATTCTTCTTCGCCCGCCAGACGGTGCTATGCATCACCGCCCCGTTGGAACTGCCCACATGCATGTCGAGCGTGAAGTAGGGCGTCCCGATCACCCCGGACGTGATCAACGCCCTCGTCAGACGATTCATCGGGTCGCGCCGGAAGTTCTCGGCGATGGCGAGGGTAACCCCGGTGGTCGATGCGACGTACCGCATCTGTCGGCAGGCCTTCAGCGTCAGCCCCATCGGTTTCTCGGTTATGACGTGGAGTCCTGCTTCCATCGCCTTGATCGCGAAGCGGTGGTGCATCGGCGTGCTCGTGACAATTGCCACGCCATCGAGATCGGCGCGCTCCAGCATCTCGTCGAAATCGGTGTAAATGTCCGGTCGTGCGCCTGTGGCTTCTCCGATGATTTCGGCAACGGTCGATGCGACATCGCGGTGGACGTCGCAGACCGCCGCGAGCGAGACGGTATCGAAATACTTTCGCAGTTCGATATATCCGAGGGCGTGCCTGCGTCCCATTCCTCCACAGCCGACCAGGGCGATGTTGAACGTCATGTAGTGGTCCTTCGGGTCAAGGTCGCACGGGTGTCGTCTGAGATTGTCGACCGCACTTTTCAGACTTGATGGAGCGCAAACCGGGAGATCCTTCGCCCCGACTCAGGATGACGTTAAATGGTTTCGGCCCGGGGCTCCAACTGCTGGGGTGGACACGGTCCACCCCCCTCCGAAGGAAGAGGCTTTGATCTCCCCCTCCTATCTTAGGAGGGGGTTCGGGGGTGGTTATCCCTGCCTACTCGCTGTCGTCGATGTATCGGTCGATCGCCCAGTTCTCGTCGATTCCTCGTCGCCACACGATGATGTAACCGCCGTCGTGCGTGCTTGTCTCGCTGCCGTCCATTGGCGCCAGGATCGCTCTGAATCGCGCCCGCTCGACGGCCCAGTTGCCGGCAAACCGGAGCGCCGGGTCCATGACGCTCATCTGGTACTGGTATGCGGCAAATATCGTCTCCAACCAGCGTGAAATGGCGTTCCAGCCCTCGAGCGCCGGTTCGCCACGCGGAATCCAGACGGCGGCCGGTGTGAAGAGCGACCCGATGCGGCTTGCATCGCCCGCGTTCATGAAGCGCACCCAGTCCAGGCGCAGGCTGTCGATCTCCGGGCGGTCGTAGTCGTGGAGCAATGGGGCGGGTCCTTTGATGTAAGCGGACGTGGTTTGCCGGGGCGAAAGGCGAACCGGAAGGGTCACCTTGATACGAGCGCCTAACCCCCGCGGACGGTATTGAAGAAGTGCTGGCTGTAGTGTGATACGAAAGTCGGGATGTGTGTGTAGTGGTACAGCACGCCGCGCTCGACATTTGACCGCGCCAGCTCCGGGCCGCCGGGTGTGCCGGACGCCTTGCCCGCGGCGTGGATCTTTTTGAACGCGGTATCCACCGCCTCCGCCACGACCGGGTGGGTGCGCTGGCCCGGGTAGCCGAGAGACTGTGACAGGTCTGACGGGCCGATAAAGAACACGTCGACGCCCGGGACCTCGAGCATCTCGTCCAGATTGTCCAACCCCTCCTTGTGCTCGATCTGGACGCAGACGAGCGTCTCCTCGTTCGAGCGTTTCAGGAAGTCGGCTTCGGCCATTCCCATCACCTTGCGGCCTCCGCCGAGCCCACGACTACCTTCTGGATGGAAGCGCACAGCGTTCACCGCCGCTTCGGCCTCGGCCGCCGAGTTTACGTGCGGCACCTGAACACCCATAGCGCCGCGGTCCATGTACCGCAATATCACGTCGGCGTCGTTGGACTGTGGCCTGACGATGGGGGTCACGCCGTGTAGTTCGCACGCGAGCACCATCTGGTACACGTCCGTAATCGTGTGCGACCCGTGCTCGGCATCGATTAGTATCCAGTCGTAACCCGCCTGGGCCACCATCTCGGCCAGCTCGGGC
>JAQBUX010000023.1 GCA_027623795.1 Chloroflexota bacterium | reverse complement strand
CGCCAGGACGAAGACGCCAAAACCCTGCCGCACGCCGATCACGATGAATGTGCTGAAAAACAGCGCGGCAACGATGTACCACCCGTAGAACACGCCTTCAGACTGTTCCTGCGGGTCTTCGATTCGGTCGGCCAAGGGGGTTCTCCAGTCACGAGTCAGCCACTACACACCATGCTTGCCGACCATATTCGCGCAATAATCAGGGCAAAGTTCGGCAGAACGTACGCCAGAAGGGCCTATTCCACTCCCAGCGCGTCCAGCGCGTCCCGGTTGATGATCCCCTCGATCTCGTTCTCGGGGATGCCCGGCAGGTGGTGGTCTCGGGCGAATTTGTTCAGGCCACGCAGCCCGTCGATGTTGTCCTGCGGCACAGTCACTGGCCAGTCAGACGCAAAAAGAATCTTTTGCGTTACGCCCCACTCGTGGAACAACTGCATCCCGTTCCAGAAGGACCACGGCCGGTAGAACTGTGCTGATACGTCCGCCCACACGTTGGGATGCTTGCGTACGACCGCAAGGCAGTCGACCTGCCACGGGTGGCCGAGGTGGGCCATTACGATCCGCAGCTCCGGGAACGCGATCGCGACCTGGTCCATGACAAGTGGATGGGCGTACCGGAGCGGGGCGTCGCGCATCGGTGAGGTTCCCTGGTGGAAGACGATCGGCAGGCCGTCGGCTTCGAGCCGGGCGTAAAGCTTGAACGCGTCTTCGCCAACCGGGTCGAAGTCCTGGTAATTCGGACCCAGTTTGATCCCTTTGCAGCCGAGGTCCCCGACGGCGCGGTCGTACTCATCGTTCATCTTCGGGTCCATCGGGTGCAGGGACATGAACGGGATCACCTTGTCAGGGGCCGCCCTGTGAAGCTCTGCCGCGACGTCGTTGTGATTCTTCCCATCAACGGCAAGATCGCCGCTTCCCTCGATCAGTTCGCGTTCCGAGAGCCAGGGCCGGGGCGCGATCCCAAAGGCGAAGGTCTTGTCCACCGGCTCCATCGCACGCAGGTAGTCGGCGATCGAGTTTGTCATGGACACGTTGTCACCGGACCGCATCATGTTTTCGGTCGTGCGATCGGAGTCGGGCACGGCGTTGCGGTGGGTGGGCAGGTGGGTGTGGACGTCAACGATCATGGTGGACTCACTTGAACTGGTCGGGAGGCGTTCGCTAGATAACTGCGGCAGTCGTTGCGGACGGAAGTGTACGCCGTGCGGGGAACCCTTGAGACCGATGGGAGACCGCAGGTGATCGGAAGCGGTCCGAGAAACTCAGAAGGGCTGACAGCCGCCCATGGTCCGACGCGTATACCGTGTTGTACGACAACCTCTGACCATGACATGGCACGATATTGCCGTTACGGTCGACCAGCCGCCATTACGGTGTGGTGGTTCACGCTGCATGTTTGTGGTGAGTACGGTGCGGAGAGCCATCCCCCACGTGCGTCTACACCCGGGGTGACCGGGTCGCTTACTCGCCGATCGCGAGCGGAAGTTCAGGCTCGTCTTTGCTCTCTGCGTGCGTACCGGGGCCTTTTGTCGGCGGCGCCCAGTGCATGTTCAGGACCGCCCCGATCGCGAACTCACCTTCGTGTTCATCCGAATTCTGGCCTTCGGCTCGTATATCGCGGAAGGGGATTACGACCTCCACACCGGTACCTTCCCTCGGAAACGAGGTGACAGAGAGACTTCCGCCGATCGCATCGACGTAGTCGCGAATGGTGACCAGCCCGAGACCGCTCGGGGCACGCGCATCGGGCTCGAAGCCTCGGCCGTCATCCGTGATCGAAAGGACCAAAAGCTCCTTGTCGCCATCGTAATTCCAGTGGATTACGCACTCCGTCGCCTCGGCGTGCTTTATGACGTTCGCCAGAGCGGCGTCGGCAACGCGGTGTACGGCGAGCCTGACCGACTCCGGGATACGGCTAGCCCCCGCCGGCTCCAGCGCCTTGACCTGATCGCCGATGTCCAGCGACACGGGGATCGTCGACTCGTAGAACTCCTGGAGTGAGCGCAGCCCGGCAAGTGCGCTCACCCTGACGATGCTCGGATGGAGCCTGTGCGAAAGCAGCCGGATGTCATCCTCCCGGATGCGGTCCAGTTTCTCCAACGCGCCATCTAACGACTTTGCCAGGGATTCCAGGTCGAAATTGCTCCCGTCCATGTCGGCGCGTATCGCGCTCAGCGAATGCCAGATCATGAAAAGCTTCGTCTGGACAGGCCCGTGGAGTTCTTCAGAGATCGCCCGCCGGGCCGCTTCGTCCGCGTTGACGAGGCGCTCACGAGACCGTCGGATGATGTCGTTCTGGGCTTCGAGTTGTTCGTTCATGGAAGCCAGGCGAATGCGTGTGTCCTCCAGCGCCAGCTTCTCTGAGGTCACGCGCATCCGGGACACGCGCTCTTCACCAACCCGTGTCACCTGTGAGCGATACCGGGCGCTGTCGATCGTTAACGACACCTCGCTGGCTGCGATGGCGAGTAATCCGGCGGCCCGCTCAGAATATGCCGCCTTTCGTGTGCTTCGGACCTCCAGGTAGCCTGTCGGATCGGCCTGGCCGCCTAGCTGGACCCGAAGGCCTGACCTCAGGCCCGCTCCCAGGTACGAGGTATTCGATTCGGGCCGCATCCGGCTGCCGTCGAGCATCTGCACCCGGCCGTCGCCGACCGGTTGCCAGCCGTCTTCGTCCACCACAAGTGAAGCGACATCACCGGTTCCCCTGCCGTCGACTGGAATACCCGACGCATAGGCTACTTCCAGATCGTCTCCTCCCGGTCGTTCGATCACGATGGCAAATCGGTCGATCGGCATCCACGCCTTCAACGCCTGGTTCACGTCCTCATACACATAGTCGAGGAGGGCGCTTGAGCTTGCTGCTTTGCGTATTCGCTCCAACAGTTGCTGCTCGGCAGCGCGGAGCCCGAGGCGTGCCATCACCTGGCGGGCGACGAGGGCGACCGCGACGATCAGGGACGTCTCGACGGCGACACGCGTCAGACCGCCAGATCCGCTGTTGTCCCAGTAGGCGATCCCCAGCGAGGAGCTGACGGCGATGGTGAACGCCGCAGCGAGCGGCAATGACAGGAATGGGACCGTGACCGCAATGAGGGGCACGAGCAACAGCCCAGCAGGGCTCCCGGCGTCGCCAGTTTGAACGACGGTCGCTATGACCGCCGCAGCCGCCAGCACGGCTGGAATAGCGACCCAGTTCCGACGGTTCATCGGAGTCTCGCCCGGGCGTGGCGTTGCGGACCGCAGAAAGCCGCGCGCTGTTGCGGCACACCGCTTCCCCTTTTCGCGCGTGCCCCGGGCCTCACTATCTGGATCGCGTGTGGCATCTCAGAATGAAGGTAATCGCCCCATCACGTCGGGGGCATCCGTCGGTCTACGCAACGTAGGTTGGCGGATCGCGCGGTGTTTGCTTACGTGTGCGGACGCGTCTGCGCCCGGCTGTCTTGCGGCTCTAGAGTGGCCCACCCGAGGGCGCTCGAAGCCTCACACATCGGGGCAGAGTGCGACGAGGACCGGTCGCCGGTGAACTGGCAGGCTACGAAGAGGCGAAATCGCCGAAGCCCGGACTGCCTATCATCCCGGCGGCGACCGTCTCGTTGGTCGACTCGTCGATCAGGATGAAACTGCCGGTCGTCCGGTTGTACGTGTAGTCGTCGCAAACGAGCGGCGTGCTTGTGCGGATCGACACCCGGCCGATCTCGTTGAGTTTTAGCTCGGCACAGTCAGGCTGTGCGGACAGGGTGTTGATGTCGATGCGACTACTTAGCGAGGTGATCAACGCTCTGGCGATGCGGGTCGTGTGCTTGATCCGCAACGTCGTGCCTTCGCGGAGTAGATTCGTGTCACTCATCCAGCAGATCGTCGCGTCGAAGTTCTGGGTCGTGCGCGGCGCTCTGTCGAGGGAGCTGATCATGTCCCCTCGCGAGATATCAAAGTCGTCGGCCAACCGTACCGTCACGGCGACCGGCCCGGATGCCTGATCCGCCTCTCCGTCCGGCGTCTCGACGGCGATAACCTGCGTCGTTTTTCCGGACGGCAAGATCTCCACGTCCTGGCCGACCTTGACGATGCCGTCCGCCACCGTCCCCGCGTAGCCGCGGTAGTCGTGGTACTCGTGGCGCATCGGCCGGATCACGTATTGCACCGGCAAACGTAGCGGACGTTCTCCCGGGTCGTAAGTGACATCGACCTGCTCCAGGTACGCGAGAAGCGGGCCGCCCGTGTGCCAGGGCATCCGGGCCGACTCCTCCACCACGTTGTCGCCGTCCAACGCCGACATCGGGATGAAGTGGGCGTTCTCGACATTGAGATCGTTCAAAATCCCGCGAAACTCGTCACGAATCGGGGCGAACGCGTCGTAGCTGAAATCGACAAGGTCCATTTTGTTCACGCAGACGACCATGTGTCTGATACCGAGGAGGGAGGCGATCACGGCGTGGCGGCGGGACTGTTCGAGGACGCCGTTGCGAGCGTCGACCATGATCAACGCCAGGTCAGCTGTCGAGGCGCCCGTGACCATGTTTCGCGTGTACTGAACATGGCCGGGGGTGTCTGCGAGGATGAATTTGCGCCTGGGCGTAGCGAAGTATCGGTACGCGACGTCTATCGTGATGCCCTGTTCGCGCTCGGCCCGCAGTCCATCGGTGAGAAGCGCCAGGTTCAAATACTCTGCGCTCTGCCGCCTGCTGACCTGCTCCGCTGACTTGAGGATATCGTCGTAAATAGCCTTGGAGTCATACAGCAGCCGGCCGATCAGAGTACTTTTGCCGTCGTCGACCGAACCGGCGGTCGCGAGTCGCAGCAGCTCCATCAGAAGTAGCCTTCGCGCTTGCGGTCTTCCATCGCCGCATCGGAAGTCCGGTCGTCGGCCCTGCTGGCGCCACGCTCAGATGTGTGGGTCGCTGCGATCTCGGCGATCACCTGTTCCAGCGTGGTGGCGGTGGACGGTACCGCAGCAGTTACCGTCATGTCGCCGACGGTGCGGAACCTCACCATCTGAGTCGTGACCACTTCGCCGGCTGTTGGACGAAGGAACTCTGAGGCCGCCATCAACATTCCATCGCGTTCGAACACCTCGCGTTCGTGTGCGAAGTAGATGGACGGGATTTCGATCTCCTGGTCGGCGATGTACTGCCAGACATCAAGCTCGGTCCAGTTTGAGATCGGGAACACCCTGATGTGCTGGCCGGGATGTATGAAGCCGTTGAACAGGCTCCACAGCTCCGGTCGCTGGTTTTTCGGGTCCCACTGGCCGAACTCGTCACGGAACGAATAAACGCGCTCCTTGGCGCGTGACCGTTCCTCGTCCCGCCTCGCCCCGCCGTAAACAGCGCCGAAGTTGTTGGAGCGGATCGTGTCCAGCAGTACCGGCGTCTGGAGACGATTACGCGACGCCCCGGGGTCGGTGCTCTCCGGAATTCGACCGCTTGCGATCGCGTCCGGCACAGAACCGACGATGAGCTCAACGCCCAGGCGCTCCACGGTTCTGTCCCGGTACTCGATCGCCTCGGGGAAGTTATGCCCGGTGTCGATGTGCACCACAGACACCGGGAGGCGCGCCGGTGCGACGGCCTTCACGGCGAGGTGGAGCATCACGATCGAGTCCTTGCCGCCGGAGAAAAGCAGGCAAGGTCTGTCGAACTCTGCGATACCCTCGCGAATGATGTGTATCGATTCGGACTCCAGCGCGCGAAGCTGGCCGGCATCGGGGAGGACGGGTTTGTAGGTTGTGCTGGCGTTCATACGGCTGGCGTGTGCGTGGCGGCTTCCACGATGTGTAGTCCGCACTCCTTCGCGTTCGGGTCGCTCTCCCACCACCAGCGGCCGGCCCTTATGTCCTCGCCGGGTTGCACGGCGCGTGTGCACGGCGCGCACCCAAGGCTCGGGAAGCCCTTATCGTGCAGTTCGTTGTAAGGCACCGAGTTTTCGTCGATGTATTCACGCACCTGGTCGAACGTCCAGTTCGCGAGCGGGCTGATCTTGTAGGCGTCATGTGCGGCATCCCATTCGACGATGTCGATGCTACCGCGATCCATCCCCTGATCCCGTCGCAACCCCGTTATCCAACCGTCGACGGAACTCAGGGCGCGCCCGAGTGGCTCCACCTTGCGGACGGCGCAGCACATCTTCCGGTTGTCGACGCCCTTGTAAAACAGGTTGTACCCGCGTTCCTCGACCATGGCCCGAACGTCATCCATATTCGGGTAGAACGCTTCGATCTTGATCCCGTAACGTGCCGTCGCCTGGTCGAACAACGTGTACGTCTCGGTGGGCAGCCGTTGCGTGTCCAAGGTCATCACCCGGGCTTGTGGCGTGATCCTCCAGAGCATGTCGAGGAGCGCCATGTCTTCGAGGCCGAAGCTGGACATCAGGGCCACGCCGGAACCCAGTTCATCGTGCGCCCACCGAAGCACTTCCTGCGGCGAAGCGCTTTCGAGTCTCTCGTTGAGATCTGCCAGCGCTTGTTCGGCCGGCATTTCGATCCTTATCGTCACAATCGTCCTCCGCCCGGCATATCCAATAATTCGGGCGTATCAGTGCCAAAAAAAATCCCCACCGGTGACCGACTGGTCTTCGGAGGGGATTGAATTGGCGTCCGTAGCGCATCGAGCGCGTGCTTCAGTCAGGCGTCCCCAGGAGGGTCGCACAACACGCGCAGGCGCAGTTTTGATGGTTGTCTAAAAACATCGAGCCCCGAGTTTAGATCACTCGGGGCTCGAATGCGACTCTATTTACAACTTCGCGGCTACGGCCGGACGCCCAGCTCGATTTGTTTCTGGACCTGTTTTCCGCCGTCTTCCAGGATATCAAGCGTAACCACGTCACCGGGCCGAGTGCTGTTGGTCAGGTATGAGATCAGGTCCGCCATACTTCGGATCGGCGTTCCGTCGATGCCGACAACGGTGTCTCCGCCCACATCCACCGGCTGGCCTTCGACCCTGATCGTTCGTGTCGTTTCGTTGAGTCCCGCCTGTTGCGCCGGCCCATCGGCGATCACGTCAGAGATGTATGCGCCCTGCGTTCCGTCCGGCAGGTCGAGCGCCGCGACCAGGACCCGGCTCACGTCGTGTCCCGAAACGCCCAGCCACGAATACACAAACTCCCCGCTATCGATCAGGTCCGGCGCGACCAACTTCGCTATGTTGATCGGGACGGCGAATCCCACTCCGGAGTTCTGAGGGCTATCGTTGCGAATCTGGGCATTAATTCCGATCACCTCGCCCTGGCGATTGAGTAGCGGTCCGCCGGAGTTTCCGGGGTTGATGGCGGCGTCCGTCTGAATGACATCGGGCGTGGTGAAGCCCTGGCTTCCGCTGCGGATGCTTCGTCCCACGGCGCTTACGATCCCCTGCGTCAGGGTGAACTCTTCGCCGAAGGGGTTGCCGATCGCGATGGCGAGCTGGCCGGGAACTACGCTGTCGCTGTCGCCCAGTTTGATCGGCGCCAGCCGATCATTGGTGTCGACATCCAGTATCGCCACATCGGCATCCGCGTCTTCTCCGAGCACCGTCGCCGCATAAGAACGGCCATCTGCGAATGAAACCTCGATGCGTTGCGCTCCGTCGATCACATGCTGGTTGGTGACCACGTGATTGTCGTCGTCCCAGACGAAACCGCTGCCGCTTGCTCCGCCTGACGCAGTCTGGACCGATATCTCCACCACCGAGGGCAGCGACTCAGCAAACACCCTGCTCACCACGGTCTCGAACGCCGCCACCACCTCGTCTGCGGTGTCCAGCGACGTCGCCGGTTCATCGATGTTGGAGGGAACGTCCCCGATGACGTCGTCGCCGACGCCGCCGCCGGATACGGCGATCGCCGGGCTGGCGTCCTGCCCGGTGAGGGCGGTCGTGGTCGTAGACGGCCCGGGCGCGGTTCCAACATCTATCGGGGTTTCGCTCCCCGTTGAGCTACTGCAGGCGACGGCCGCAATGAGTACCAGCGCGCCGAACAATCCCGTTAGCGATTTGCGTCTGGTCAAAGTTGTGGACCGGTGGAATTGGCGTGGTGCTGCCAGTGGCACTTTATCGGCTCCGTTGCTGGGTCGCTGTGATCGCTCGCGAGCCAGTGACGGTCCCGGCGGCGAATCTGATGAACGTAATTTAGGTGTTGGATGTCTCGGAAATGTGAAGATCCCGGGAATATTGAGCGTATCCAGCGACGCTGATCTGTGAACCCCGCTGGTTCGCGAACCCCATTGGTCCGTGAACCAGGATCAAAATCCTTGTTGGGTGCGGTCTCACGGCCAGCGTCAGGCGGACCGGCCGGCGGCCGAGGACGTGAAGTCGCTCATCGACGCAGCATGTGCGTCCGGCGTCGCTCGGATAGGGGGGCTTCTCCGCGAACGCCTTTGAGCGACTTTGCACCCCGCCCTCGGACCACCAACCGGTCTCACTTATTTATACGAGAAATGTGCCAGCGCGGTTGGATCGGCCGAATCTGCGGTGAATTTCAGTTCCCACCGCCTCCGCCGTCGGACCCCGGATCGACCGGCGCCGCGCCGTCTTTTCTTCGTTTGAATACGTGGCTACGGGCTGCACGGGCCTCGATCGCCTCTTTCATCCCGCGCATGTGTTTGCGCATCACGCGCTCAAACCACCGCTTCGTGACGTTCCGGCCAACGACGCCTCCGACGACCGGCCAGCCGAGCCGGAACGATCCGGTGTGCCGCCACAGTGTCCGGCCGTCCGGGAGTTCTTCAAAAGTGAACACCTCGTCGCACGATTCAAGGGGGCCATCGAGATGCTTGAAGGTGATCCTATCGGGTCGGTAAAGCACCACCTCTTCGACCGTCGTGTAGGTCCGATAGACGGCATCGGTCGTGAACTCGACAACCAGGCGATCGCCATCTTCTTCGAGGATCAGCGATTTTTCTTTCGAGCCCGGCAATCGGCCGCGGCCGAACGCAGTCAGCATCTGAAATACCATCTCGCGGGGAGCGTCGACGATGGTCTCGTGGGGCGCCAGTACTACGGAACGTGTTTCATTCACGACGATAGGATTCCCGTCAGAGCCGTGGAGATGCGCGGTGAATCCGGCGCCCCGGATGGTGGCTTTCCTGAAATAGCGCTTCTAAACGACAAGGGCGCCCTGCCGTGTCTGAGCCAGACGGAACAGGGCGCCCTGCTGAGTGAAAATGCGGTTGTCAGGGCTACTCTTCCGGCTCTTCGGCCTCTTCCGCGCCTTCTTCGAGCTCCATACCCTTGCCGGCTTCGACCGCTGCGGTGCGAGTCATCGCGATACGGGCGATCACCTGGTCCGGCGGGCTCAGCGCTTCGACCCCGTCCGGCAGTTCCAGGTCCACGACCCGGATGTTGTCCCCGATGTTCACGAGACCTTCGATGGAGACTTCGATCTCGTCCGGCACATTTAGCGGCAGGACGCTAAGCAACACCGTCCTGATGCCGCGGAGGAATTGCCCGCCGCCGCCACGGGTCGCGGGCGCTTCGCCGACGATCGTGATCGGGACTTCGGCCTGGACCGGCTTGTTGGCGTCCACACGGAGAAAATCGACATGTTGCAGTTCGCCGGTGACGGGGTGCTGTGCGATCTCGCGCACAAAACTCAATGTCGTCTCGCCTGCGGCAACTTCGAGCGAGATCGGTTGTCCACGGCCGGCAGTGTTGACCGCCAATCGCAGGGCCTGGGTCTCGGCCTGCAGCGTGAGCGACTCGCCGCCGCCGCCGAACAGGTGGATCGGGGTGATCCCGGTACGCCGAAGCGCACGGACCTTTTTGCCGGTTACTTCACGCGTGTCTACGGATAGGGAGACGGTATCGGTTGCCATATCTCGATTACTTCTGGCAGCGATCGGGCGCGCCCAATCGCTGAAACATGCCTGGTTGACTATTTAAGAAGCCGCGCCCGTGTGCGCAGCGATAAATCGTAACACGCGGTCTGATTCGGATTCACGTAAGCATGGTCGGGGTCTCTGGCATGCGTTTGGCAGGCTGCGTAATCGCCTCCTGTATACTTGATCCACGTTTGGAGGATCGAATCGCGACGTGCGTTTCGGGCTCAGTACGTAAGCCGGCGAAGCCCGGCATGAGAAGTCGCCGTGCTCGTTCCGATGAAAGTTGACTACGGCCTGAGGGTGCTGATGCACCTCGCCGAGAATCCGGACGCGGGCCCGGTGCCGGCGGCCGAGATTGCGGCGAGGCAGAAGATACCAGAGGCGTATCTCAACCACGTCCTTCGTGATCTACAAGCCGGTGGCATGCTTGAGTCACGACGTGGGCCGGCAGGCGGTCACATGCTCGCACGCCCGGCCCATGAGATCACCGTGGCGGACGTGTTCACGAGTTTCGACCGGACTCTCGCACCGATGGACTGCGTCGACTCGCCGGAGGACTGTACGCTCTCCGGGGCTTGTTCGCAGCGCGAGCTCTGGAGTGACGTAGAACGGGTGCTGCTGGAGCGATTGCGGGAGACGCGGGTGTCGGACCTGGTGGCGGGGCAACGAGACATGGTCTGGGCCGCCAATTAACCGGACGCCGACCGGGGGGCGCACTTTTCACTATCGCCGTTACCGGACTAAACTCGGGCGCCGGACATGATCTGAAATGAACCGGGCCTCGCCGGATTGAATCTAACTTGCAGATCGCGCAAGTGCCGGAGAGGCGCTACGACGGCCGAAGCCGTGACCGCGGCTTCCGCAACAAATAAGCACGGACATCCAACCTGACAACGGGGCTGAATATCGAATGAAAGAAGTTAAATCACTAACGCCGGGCCAGGTCCAGCGCTACAGCCGGCACATCATCATGCCGGACGTCGGTAGCGTAGGACAGCGCAAGCTACTGGGGTCGAGCGTACTGATCGTCGGCGCGGGGGGGCTTGGTTCGCCTGTCGCCGTTTACCTCGCCCTGGCGGGCGTCGGCAAGATCGGCCTGGTCGATTTTGACGTGGTCGACGTTTCCAACCTGCAACGGCAGATACTGCACCAGGAGAAGGACGTCGGGCGGCCCAAGGTTGAGTCCGCACGCGAGACGCTTTTGGCCTACAACCCGGATGTCGAAGTGGTCACGCACGAGGAGCCCATCACGTCCGACAACGCGATGGACATCATCCCGAACTACGACGTGATCGTGAACGGCGCTGACAACTTCCAGGCACGTTACCTGGTGAACGACGCAGCCTTCCTCGCCGGCAAGCCGCTGGTGGACGGGAGCATCCTGCTGTTCGACGGCCAGGCAAGCACCTACATCCCCGGGAGCGGCTGCTATCGCTGCATCTTCCCGGAGCCGCCGCCTCCCGGCGAGGTCCCGAGTTGCGCCGAGGCCGGCGTCCTGGGCGCTCTGCCCGGGTTGATCGGCACTATTCAGGCGACCGAGACGATAAAGGTCATTCTGGGCATCGGCGAACCCCTTGCCGGGCGTCTACTCATCGTTGACGCTCTTGCGATGGACTTCCGGGTGCTGAAGGTCCGCAGGAATGTCGATTGCCCACTTTGCGGCGACAACCCGACCGTAACGGAACTTATCGACTACGACGCTTTCTGCGGGGTGAACATCCCGCTGCCGGAGCCGGTAGCAGAACCCGTATCCGCTGACTAATCCAGCGTCGGCCGGGCCGTAAACCGGCCAGTTGTGAGATCGTACTGTGGCGGGGTGGGCGACCCCCATCCCGCACACGACCTTGTCGCCCGACGCCCATGTAGGGAACGGAATCGCGCGTGACTCTGAAAGTCAAACCCGTCCCGAACATGCTCAAGCGGGACATCGTGGACGCCATCGGCGACACCCCGCTCGTGGATGTCTCGGTACTGAGTCCGGTTGGGGGCGTTCGCATCTACGCCAAGCTTGAGGGCGCCAACCCCTCGGGCTCGGTCAAAGACCGCGTCGCAAAGTTCATGATCGAGGCCGCCGAGGTCGGCGGTCTGTTGAAGCCCGGCGACACCATCATCGAGCCGACCTCCGGCAACACCGGTGTGTCGCTTGCGATGATCTCCCGCGCCCGTGGCTACAACCTCAAGGTCGTGATGCCGGCCGGGGTCACACAGGAACGTATCGACCTCTTGATCGCCTACGGCGCCGAGATCATCTTCTCGGACGCTGACAAAGGTACAAACGAAGCGATCATCGTCGCCAGACAGATCGCCGCGGAAAATCCTGACTACTACTTCCCGTACCAGTACGGCAACGAGGCGAATCCCAGGGCGCACTTCGAGACCACTGGCCCCGAGATCATCCGGGACTTGCCAGAGATCGACATGTTCGTCGCGGGCCTCGGAACGGGCGGCACACTTATGGGCAACGGCCGGGCGCTTCGGTTGCACAACCCGGATATCAAGATCGTGGCCGTCGCCCCACCGCCGGACGACGTGATCCAGGGTCTGCGCTCCATCGAGCACGGCTTCATACCCGAGATACTGGACCTGGATCAGCTCGACGCCCGTATCCTCGTGGAGAGCGAAGACTCGTTCTTCTGGACACAGCAGTTGATGCAGCGATGCGGCATCTTTGCCGGGATTTCGTCCGGCGCAGCGATCGCCTGCGCCCGCAAGATGGCAGAGAAGATCGGCGACGGGACGATCGAAATGCCCGGCAGCACCGGCGAGGCGAACCCCCGCGAGGCAAATATAGTCGCGCTCCTGCCGGACGGCGGCTGGAAGTACATGTCCACCAGTCTGTGGACGAAGACCTTCAAAGAGATAGAGTCCGAGGTCGGCGGCAAGATATGGTGGTAGAGATCCGCAACGCGCCCTGAGGCCCTCGAACTGCGCTGAGCTTGCAAATCCGCACCTGAGGCAACCGAAGGACACGCCTTACGTCTCCGCGCGCCGCTGCGATGACGATGTCGGGGCCATGCGGGCCGGAGATTTCGGTCCTTTTCCAGCGCCGCCGGAGACGGAATCTACCCCGGGCTCACGTCGTACTGGACGGATGGCCCGTCCGGCTCGAAGGTGACGTCAACGTTCCCGATTCCCCGCGAGTTGATCACGCCATCAAACGCCAGCGCCGTGTTCGTGAACGGCGGTGTGGACCCCAGTGCGATGCCGATCGAGCGCGTGAGCTCACCCCGAAGATCGCGACAGGGAAGTGCGTCGACGCCTGCGTACTCGTAGGCGATCGACCACGATCCTTTAATCGCTCTCGTCGACGGGTCGTATGTACCGCCGCCTTCAAACTCGCTGACCTCCACTTTGCAGGCGAGCCCGGGGAACCCGAATGTGCCGTCGTATCTACCGGTGGCGATGATCGCCTCAACAAGGGCCGGATCGGGCGTGAGAGTTGTGCCATCTACGGTGAACACCCGGGGCGGAAGGCGGTCGGGCCCCGAAATCTCGAGCGCTCCGGTGAACGGCGGCCCAAGTAGACCGACTCGCCGCTTGACCGAGCCTGTCATCCCGAAGATCTGGTCCGTGACGTTCACCCTGATGACGCGAATATCTCCTGAACCGGTGAAACTGTGCGGCATGGTGCTAACCCCGGAGATCGTGTCCGTGGTTTCGCTGGCGGTCGCTCCGCTATCGAACTCCCATTCGACCAGGAAGCGGTCGAGTCCCGGGATCAGGTTGAACTCAGACAGCAATCCCTCTTGTTCGGCCAGGGCGACCTTATCGGCCTTGTACTCGATGCTAAACGGGACGGACTCCCCGAGCGCTACGAGTGCGTCCTCTTCGTGGGACGTGAACGTTACGTCGATACGCTCCGGTTCGTCCCAGTAATACTCAACCTCCACCGCGTCCTCTGCGGTATCACCCAGCGAGTCAGTCACGCGCAGGGTGATGTCGCGCATTCCCGGAGGCTGGGGAAACAGAAACCCAATTGTGCAAGAAGTTGAACCTTCGTCCGATAGTTTCCTCATGTTGCTACAGCCAGCGTCCGGGATCGTGAACGTCTCGTATTCCAGGGCAAACTCAAAGAAGGGGATGGAGAAGCCGGTTCGGAAGTCCGGTTGCCCACCGGAGATGTGAGCCGTGCATCGTGTCGCCTTCAGTTCAGATCGCTCTCTGACATCCGACCGGGTCGCGACATCGAGAGGATAGCGGAGGCGTCCGTCGGCCGATCTGGGCGAGCAGTCCAGCCTGACCGCGAGGTCGCTTTCGGCCTGCTTAGTCAGCGCGTCCGTCGACGCCGAGGCCGCGTCCGCTGCGTCGGAACCGGAAGGCGCCTGCGCGGGCGCCGCACCAGATGCTTGTGCTGCATCGGTGTCGGTGTCCGGAGATTGCGCGGGATTCGCTTCGTCGGCAGAACATGCGGCGAGCGCGATGAGTGCCAGGACGGCGATGAACAGGAAAACAAATGTGCGGGAAAAGTTGGCCCATGTAGGCCATTGGCGAGCAAGTCTCAACGCAATGCTCCTGGACGTTATTTCACGTAGTCGGCAGCAACACGAACAGCGGACGCTCGGCGCTGAATCCCACGCCCGATCTGACCTCCAAAGGACATCAGGGGCGAACTCAACGCACCAAGACTTTATCATCCCGCGATCCACGACCGCTCGCCAGTCCATGGCCAGTGGCCCTCGAATGACAGCTCTCCGAGGCTCCCGCCTGCAGGGCGTCCTGCTTCCTTCGCGTCCCGTTGCTCTCGAAGGAAGCCGCCCATTGCGACGCTTGTCCGTCCCTCAACGGGAGCGATTGGTCGGTCTCATTTGGCGCGGAGGAACAATCAGGGCGGGTTCGTAGGTGTACCGGCGCCGCCACCAACTTGCCTCAACCTTGGTAGACCGCTCACGGGCAGACCCAGCATCATGTGTGCGTGACATGCCGCGCCCGGCTGGTGAGCGCGGGTGAGCCGGGAGGGTTCCTTTGCCCGTGGCCAGGTACCGCGCCGCCAACCTGGCGATGTGGGATGAGTCGGTCGACATCCATGTCCGTTCGGACTTTTACGGCGTGGATCGGTTTAAGGCCGGAGAGACAACGCTGGAGCCCATGGAGCCGGCGGAGATGGATGACGTCCGGGGCAAGTCGCTGCTCCACCTTCAGTGCCACTTCGGCATGGACACGCTTTCGTGGGCCCGGGAGGGCGCGATCGTTACCGGTATCGATTTCTCAAGCGCCGCGATCCAGGCGGCCAGCCGATTGAGCGAAGAGTCCGGTGTGCCGGGCCGCTTTGTGGAATCAGAACTCTACGATGCGTCGGAAGTTCTCGACGAGAAGTTTGACGTCGTCTACACCGGCATCGGGGCGCTCTGCTGGCTCCCGGATATCCGTGGCTGGTCGCGCGTCGTGGGCCACTTTCTGAAACCGGGCGGTGTCTTCTACATTCTTGAAGGGCACCCGATGATGTGGACGCTGGCCGATGAGACGGCTGAAGATCCGATGCACATCGCCTGGCCCTACTTTGAGACCACACAACCTCAGAATCCGGATGGCTGGATAAACGAAGAGGACTACTCGCAGACAGGCGAGAAGCTTCAGAACACACGCACCTTCAGTTGGGGCCACGGGCTCGGCGAGATCGTTACGGCCCTGATCGACGAGGGACTGAGAATAGAGTTCCTGCATGAACACAGGGTGTGTGGCTGGAGAGCGTTCCCGTGGATGGTCAAAGGCGAAGACGGGATGTGGCGCGTGCCGAACCACCCCGAACGATTGCCGCTCATGTGGTCGCTGCGAGCCGTCAAGGAAGCGTGATGATCGCCGCGACCGCGATATCTCTGGCATGTAAAGGCGCGACAGCCGCGGCGCCAGTACCCGTACGGGCGGCTGACTGTCCGCCCGGCGGGGGCGCGGCGCGGCGCGTGTCGTGACTACCGACCCGCGCGACCAACCCAACGATCGCCACGGTTTTGCTGTCTACGGCGTATTCGCGATCGCAAGCTCCGCCCAGTGTGCCGCCATCGCCGAGCTAAGAAGGGCGATGCTCTCTGGAGTGGATAGACCACCTGCCTACGTCAGCGCCCCCGCCCACGTCACGGTCAAACGTCTGTTCGCCAGCATCTCGAATGTCGGGGACATACAGGAGGCGATACACGCCGTCGCCGAATCCACGCCGCCTTTCTGGATCGAGTTCGATGGCGATCGAGATGACGGAGAGTTCCCTGGGAATGACGGCTCGTCACTTACCGTCCCTGTGACGCTTACGCCGGACCTTGTCGCGATCAACAGCGCACTGGAGTCGACGATAAGCCCTCTCGCCGGGTATGAGTTCGGCGCACCCGAGTACCGGCCGCACATGACCGTTTATCAGGACGCCTCGCCCGAAGAAGCCGGGAGGGGGCTACGGCTGGCGAAGGGCCTCAAACTCGGAAACGGGTTTCGGGTCGAATCACTCGAGCTAATGGCCCGAACCGCCCCGTTCCGCGGAGGACGATGGCAATCCCTGGCGTCGTTCGACCTGGACATCTGGGGCGCAGAAAACTGAAATTTGGACACGGCTCAGAGTTTCGGAGATCCAGACAACACCCCGAAGCGTTCGGCGGCGTCCTCAAGAAGTACACCTGCGCCGAAACAGTGATAGCGGCCGACTACGCCCCCCAACGCTCCCAAACGGAGAACACAGCGCCCTGAGGCTCTCGAAGGGCCGGCTCGACCAACCGGACCCAGAGCATTGGGACCGAGCCTCGGACTCATCCCGCCAGAATTTGCGCCAGCTTGTCGGCGTCGATACTTCCGCCGCTCAGCACGCATACCGCTACCCCGCGGTCGGCGACCGGCGTCACCAGCGCGGCGGCAAGCGTGGCCGCACCCGCGCCTTCGACCACCAGTTTGTTGTCGAGGGCGAGGCGGCGTATGGCGTCTCTCACTTGAACCTCTGACACCGTCACCGTGGCGTCCACCACTTCACGTAGAAGCGGCCACATCTCGTCCGTGACGAGCGGTACCCCCAGCCCGTCGCAGAGGGTTGGCGCTGCTGCGTCCACCCAGCGCGGCGTCCCGGCCTCCAGGCTCGTCCGCAACGGAGCGCACGCCTCCGGTTGCACAGCCACGACTCGGACGCCGGGTTTAAGCGATTTCAGAACGCTACCGACTCCAGAGATCAGACCGCCGCCCCCGACAGACACAAACACCGTGTCCACGTCCGGCAGGTCTTCGTGTATTTCAAGTCCGACCGTTCCGCTCCCGGCGATCATCAGGGGCTCGACCCACGGGTGGAGGAACGTGTAGCTCTCGTCCTCCCAGCCTACTGACAGCATCCAGTCGAACAATGCATCGCCGGGCATCAGGACGGGCGTCATGCCGTACGCCTCGATCGCCTCGATCTTGGAGCGCGGCGTGGTGTCCGGCAGCCTGCTGCGCGCCGGCACGCCGAGCAGCGCGGCGACGTAGCCGAGCGCCTGCGCCGTATTGCCCGCGCTGACCGTCGAAAGGCCCTGTGTGCGCTCCTCCTCCGATAACGACGACGCCCAGTTGTATGCGCCCCTGATCTTGAAGGAGGTTACGGGCTGAAGCACTTCCGGCTTGAGCAGGATGTCGGACAGCGTGCCTGAGTAGGAACGAAGCGGAACCAACGGCGTTCGCAGGGCGACGCCGTGAATGCGCTCCGCCGCGGCACGTACGTCGTCGAGCGACGGCGCGACAACCGGCGCACCGCCGAAGCCCGTGCGGCGTGCAGAACTCTGAGTCACTCGATCAACACCGTTGATCGCATCCTGCGCCGCGCCCGGCCTAAGAGACGATCTCGCTTATCTGGACGTCGGGTTGGACGTTCGTGTAGTTCGGGATGTCCGCCATGATCTTGTCGCCGTGTGCTTCAAACCCTTTGCCGAATTCCTCGACGGAATCGAACTCGATGAAACCGGTGGCGATGAACGGCGCAGGAGTACCCGGACCCATCCCCGCGATGCCCTTCTCGATCCCGGTCTTGCGAAGCCCGAACGGCGTGAGCAATTCCGAAATCATCTTCATGTGGCTGTCACGGTAGTAGTCGATGTTAAAACTGGCGTCGTCGCTGTTCGGATACAAGACAGTTACTCGGATCATCAGTTGGTCCTCCCTGGGGTTCGTGGATTGATCTCGGCTGGACGGTGTCGACCGTGCCGGCGGAGCGATTACGACCCCGAACGACGTACGGGAGCTGTCAGGCGCCCTCGCCAACCGGGTCGTTTCCGTGCTCCGCCATGTGCTTTCGCAGCGCGTCCAGCACTATCGTATTCGCCCGCACCGTCGTCATGCGGGCGGAAAGCAGTCGTTTGCCTGCGGCGCGCACCCGCTCGGTGATGTGACGATGCGCCTCCGTGACGTCCGGGTGGCGCGGCTCTCCCGGGTGGCCGAGAGACGCCGCCATGTCGTTCGGCCCGAAGGTGATGCAATCGAGGCCGTCCACGGCCAGAATCTCGTCGATGTTTTCGAGGCCGGCGCGAGACTCGACCTGCCCGATGATAAGCATGTTGGCGTTTGAGTCCGCAAGAAACTCCGTATTACCGCCGTGGAGGTCCTTGATCGCCCCTTCATGCCCGTACACGTTGCCCCTCGCCGGTCCCCACGACCGGGAGCCTTCCGGCAGAAACAGGCAGGTTTCCGTGAGGACTCGCGCCTGCTCGGCCGTCTCCATGTGGGGCCCCTGTATGCCCTGGACGCCGCGCGCGAGGTAACCGTTAATCACCGCCGCGTCGATCGCCGGGACGCGGGCCGTGACCGTCATGCCGTAGGCATTTGCCAGACGGCAGATCGCGTCAACCTCTGAGAGCGTGAAATGTCCGTGCTCGCCGTCCAGGTCCACGCCATCGAGTCCGGCCATCGCCGCCAGCTCGATCAGCTCCGTGGACGGGTGGTGAAACTGGAGCAGGTGCGCCTTCTCGCCGGTCCTGTTACGGGCAAATATTCGGTTTTCCGGCATGCGGCCTCCTCGGACGATATGGGGCTGTTGATCTAATATCAATCATGCGGACGGCGAAATTGCCGCCGTACCGTACGGCTAAGTGACTATCTCAAAACCCCTTCTCCCATCGGGTGTGTTTTCGGAGTCAGCCACTTGCGAGCCAAG
>JAQBUX010000327.1 GCA_027623795.1 Chloroflexota bacterium | reverse complement strand
TTCAAGTGGTTAACAGGCTATTACGTAGTATTTGCTGGAATTGCCCCCATCGTTGCGCATCGCATTGCGCCATCTGACGATGATATTTATCTCATCCGGGGCCGGTACGTCGTGACAGGAGCCGAGCGGCATCGCCTTCGTGCAGCTTACATTCCTCGTGCGGTGCACCAGCGGGAGTCAATCGGCAATTTCAGCCGCTCGCTCAACAATGGCTACAAGGCTCGATGTAAGTCAAATCCACGCGCTCGTGGCGATGGTATTCTGCCCACGTTTCGCCATTCCCATTCACTGGAGCAACCCCGATGAGTCGCGTCGTCTACTACTCACAGCCGGACCACCGCGTGCAGCTCGCCGAGAGCCTCGCGCCGGACGACCTGGACGTCGGAGTTGTCGACCCGACGTTGCCCTGGGAGGAGCGAAAAGAACTCCTGGCTGACACCGAGGTGCTTATCCTCGGCGGTCTCGCCATGCCGTACGAGGAGCTGACGCAACTTCCCAGATTGAAGATGCTCCAGTTGATGAGCGCCGGATACGACCGGATCGACGTCCCTGCGGTCCGCGAGCAGGGCATATTTGTGACCAACAACTCGCCACAAATCTCTCGGTCGGTCGCGGAGCACGCCCTGGGCCTGATGTTGACGGTGCAACATAAGTTTGGGCCGGGCATCCAGGGCGTCCGCGACGGAACCTGGCGCGAGCCGGTTCGCTCCGGCGTTTTCGAGGTCGGCGGAAAGACGATCGGGATCATCGGGCTCGGCAACATCGGCCGACTCGTGGCGCGGATGGTGCGCGGGTTTGAGCCCGCCGAGGTGATCTATCACGACAACGCGCCGATCCCCGCCGAGGTCGAAGCAGAGCTCGGCGTACGCCGTGTCGGGTTTGAGGAGTTGCTGGAGAACTCGGACATCGTGACCGTTCACGTGCCGCTGTACTCCAAGACGCGGGGCATGATGGACGCCCGGGCGTTCTCGTTGATGAAAGAGTCAGCGATCTTCATCAACACCTGTCGCGGCCCGGTCCACAACGAGGCCGATCTCATCGACGCGCTCAACGACGGGCAGATCAGGGCCGCTGGCCTCGATGTGTTCGAGGAAGAACCGACGCCCGTCGACAACCCGCTGCTGTCGATGGACAACGTCGTGGTCACGCCCCATCTCGCCGGCTCCAGCGAGGAGCGTGTTGAACGAGCGCTTGTGTTCTCCTACCAGAACGCCCGGCGTGTGATCTCGGGCGAGGAGCCACAGGGACAGTTCGAGGTGCTGGCATAGCTTCCTGGAATGTTGCCGGGCCAACGTCCGGGAAGGTTTCGGGCGGCTGGAAGGCCACCGGTCTGGTCCTGGACCTGGATGGGACGCTTCTCGACGCCCACGACAGGCTGTCGCCGCGGGTCATCGACGCCGTGGCCCGCGCCTCCGCACATGTGCCAGTGGCCATCGCATCAGGCCGCGAGCCGACGGATGTCGCCCGGTACGCCCGTGAGCTTGGCCTGACGACGCCGCAGATATCAGACAACGGAGCGCGCCTGCTGGACCCGGCGACCAACTCGACGATCGAGGCGCATCCGATCGCGCGGGCGGACTCTCGGCGGATAGCGAACGGCCTGGAGGAACGTTCGATGCTGTTCTTCGCCGTGGACGGCTGGGCCGCCGTCCGCAACGTCTCCGAGGTCAGAGACTGGGACATCACGGTGATCGCCGGATACACGAGGGACCGCGACGCATCCGCCGAGGTGCAGTCCGCTGCTGTTCGAGAGGCAGCGAATCTCGCCTCGGATCATGTAACTGCGATCCTGTCACAGGGCGCAGAGCGTCACCGCTGGTACGTGAACTTCACCCGCCACGGGATCGACAAGGGCACAGGTTTGCGAAGCTGGGCTAACCTTCTCGGGGTCTCGTTGGACGGCGTGGTATTCGTCGGCGATTCGTTCAACGACGTGGAGGCGTTCGCCGTCGCAGGGCTACCGGTTGCCATGGGCAGCGCGCCTGACGAAGTGCGCGCTGCTGCTGCGGAATCGGTTGGCGACGTCGATGCAGACGGCGTGGCTGAGGCGATCAAGCGATTCGTGCTGCCCCGCTGACCGCGGCGACGACATAGTTGGGGGCGTATTGCCACACGCCCCCGGGCGCGCCGCGAGCTGCTACGCGTTGCTGTCCGAACCGGCCGCTCGGTCGTCGTCTTCATCATGCCCCGTCCGCAACGCCACGACACTTGCGCCGAACGCCCTTCGCCGGACGTCCAGCTCCAGCCGGATCCGTAAGGATTTCGTAAGGAACGAAAGAGCCATTACACATCTGGTTCTTACTCTCCACTCCGGGCTGCGGACGAACCGCACCCCGGCTGCCGATGTGTGATCGGCACGCCGATGCAATTGAACGGAGACGGAGCAATGCGTAACGGATTCAAGTCACTTGCGGTGGCGGTGGCCGCCTTCGCGGTGTTGGGCGGCAGCGCGATCGCTGCGGCGGCCGGCGCGGGCGGTGTGACGGGCGGCGGCGCGTTCTACGCAGACGGGCAGCTCTACCGGACGGTGCTGACCCCGACGGACCTGTCCCACACAGGTGCGCCCGACCACTCGTTCGACACCATCTACGCCATCGCCGAGCAGACCAACGTGGCCGAGGCGAAGCCGGGTGATAGCGATTACGACGGCGGGCGCTGGCGGGTTCGGCCAGTCACGTTCGACGACTACGGGGACGCGGTGGCGATGTACGACTCGAACGGCAGTGGAGACTTCGACTCGGCCGAAGAGGTCGAGGCGGCGGTCGCCGGTGGCGACGCGACGGTCGGTAGCCCCATCGCCTCGTTCGTATGCCCGGTGATCAAGCTACCGAAAGGGTAGTAAGCGATTCGTAGCCCACGCCGGCACGGGCGTGGTTGAGGGGGCGGCGTCGCGAGTGGCGCCGCTCTCCTCGCGTCTCCTTGGGACGAGCGAGAGCCGCACAGGTGGGCGCCTGCATGCGTCCGGTCTGACGTCTGGCATCCCTGACGCGCTTTGAACGCTCAACGTGTCGCCAATTCGAGTG
>JAQBUX010000022.1 GCA_027623795.1 Chloroflexota bacterium | reverse complement strand
AAGGGCGAAATCCACGCCCCTGGCGCCGTTTCGTCGCATTTTCATACGTATGCCGATTGCTGCGGAGCAAGGCAGGCGGCGGAATGTTTAACGTCACGTTGGACGATATGGACGCTTTTTCCGGGCCGACCTTTGTGGTCCGTGAAAAAACCGGAGATCCGGCATCTACGCGAACGTCAGCATGCGGCGCGGATTGTCGACCAGCATCCGGTCTACGTGCTCGCGACTGATTCCTCGCGCCAGCATCTGCGGCACGACCCTGGCGATGATGTGGTCCCAGCCGTGTCCTCCATACTGCTTGAGGCGGTGCTTGGAGCACACGTCGTGAGCGAGCAGAACCTGATCCACATGCCCCTCGTCGATCAAGAACTGGATCTGGTCCATGCGTTGCGCGTCGTTCGGCATGTAGGAGTGGGGGGCGAGCGGGTAAAACGAAGAATCGTGCCCGAAAAGGTCAAAATTCAGGAACGCCCCCGTCTCCGCCAGACGCTTCAATGCGCTCCGACTGTAAATCGTGCGCTCGATGTGCCCCATCACGGTGTGAGTGAGGTCTCCGCCCCATTCAGCGACCGCTTCCAGGACCCGCAGAGGCAGCTCTTCGTCCCGTCCCGGGTGGATCAGCACCGGAGCGCCGGTCTGGACCTGCGCGATCACGGCGGCATGCACCGTCTTGCGCTCCGTCTCGGACCACGGCGCGGAGACGCCGACCTCGCCGACGATTCCCGTCCGAATCCCGGTGTTACCGACGCCGTCCTCAATGTCCCTGATGATCGAGGACGCGATCTCCTCAGCGCTCGCCCTCTCGAACTCCTCCGGGTGCGTCGCTCCGATGTAGTGGCCGCCGCCCATGACGACATTTAGTCCTGTCGCCCGGCTGATGCGGGCCAGCGCCAGCGGATCGCGGCCGAGGCCGTTGCTGGTCACGTCCACCATCGTGCCCCCACCGGCGTTGAAGAAGTGGCGGGCTTCAGCGATGGCGACACTCTCATCGATCAGCATCAGGTTGTCGATCGAGCTGTTCCAGTTGTGCCTGATCCAACCCAGGTTGGCGAGCGATAGCTTTTCCTCCGCGAGTCCGGCCTGGCTTGCTTCACCCGGTTGCTGAAACACCACGCGGAAATCGATCAGAAGGTGTTCATGTGTAATAGTCGGCCCGAGGGTCTGGGGATCGACGGGCCCGAGCACTGTCTGAACCTTGCCCGCGATGGGTGATGTCGCCACTCGATATTTCTCCCTTGTATTCATTTGGGGATTCATCTTGGGTTTTATCTTGTACCGTTCCTGAAACACCACGGCGGCCGACGCCCGTGACGAAATCAGACACGATTTCGCCCGACTGCCTGGCATTCTGCTGTTACATTGGCCCGATCCGAATGCAGCGGCATGTGCTGACTACGACGAAGGCGACCGAGTTTACCGCTCTTGCGCGGTTCGCCAAACTCGAAGCGCGGCCCGCGGAGGCCCTAACAGATTGATGGATCAGAATCGGGCAAAAGATCGCGTAGGGATCGGCTTGCTTGGATGCGGGACGATGGGGGGTGAGATCGCCGCCGCTGTCGCGTCGCAGGCTGTCGGAAACGCCGGGATCGTGGCGGTGTTCGACGAGTACATCGACGGCGCAACGAGGTTGGCCGGAACACTTCAACCCGCGCCGGTCGTGTGTCCAACTATGGCCGAGCTACTTGCGATACCGGATGTGTCGCTCGTGGTCGAGTGCGCGTCGCCCGCCGTCATTGAGGCCCACGGCGCCACAATTCTCGCCGCAGGACGCTCGCTACTCACTCTCAGCTCCGGCGCGCTCGCCGACACGGCGCTGTTTGATCGGCTGACGGCGCTCGCCGCCGAGAATCGCTGCGACATCGTGGTCCCATCGGGCGCGCTCGGAGGAATCGACGCAATTCGCTCCGTGCAGAGGTTACTTACCGAGGTCACGCTAACCTCGACCAAACCGCCGGTCGCTTTCTCGGGATCGCCGGGCTTCGCCGCCTGGGAAGGCGTAGAGATAGCGGAGCCGGTCGTTTTGTATGAAGGCCCGGCCCGCGACGCCGTCAAGCTGTTTCCGGCAAATGTCAACGTCGCTGCGACCTTGAGCCTCGCCGGAATCGGCCCGGACAGGACCATGGTGCGGGTCGTGGCGGACCCTGCTTCACCCGGTAACGTACACGAGATCGAAGCCCGGGGCGAGTTCGGCGAATTCACATTTCGTATGGTAAACCGGCCCCATGTGCGCAATCCAAGGACCAGTCATCTGGCGGTGTTGTCCGCCATCGAGACCCTGCGGTCCTACTGCGAACGCGGCCCGCGCATCGGGACCTGAGGGCGGCGTGGCGCATCTCATAGTCGCTCAGGGGTGACGAAACCGATCGTCATGTTCGTGATTCTCACGGGTATACCCATGCGCTATCGACTATCGATGTGCGAAGAATAGAACGCGTTACTATGTGCGCCGGGGACGCTCCGCTATTTGCGGGACGTTCCTTGGATCTTGGGGATAATGGGATACAAAACGTGTCCTATTAACCGCTACAAAATGACGACAACACGGAGCATCTTGTGATGCATCTAAGGGAAGCAAGGGTCAGGCGTGCCTGTTGCCGTCCCGATCGGCTGTGGTTAACATGCTTTTGTAGTTCAATACCGTACAAAGCGGGTGAATCTGGCAAACACGGATTTAAGTGATAAACACGCGAAAAAGCGTGTTTATCACCAACGTCAGAGGGAGGTAGTCCGTGACGGAATCTCGTGGAACAAGGGCGAGTCAGGATATCGTGAGCCCGGATGAGGGGTTCGGCGATGGGCTGATGATCGGGCTCGACGTCGGTTCGACCACCGTCAAGGCGGTGGTCATGAACCCGCGTACCAACGAAATCCTTTGGAAGGACTACGAGCGGCACGAGACCCGTCAACCGCAAAAGGTTCACGAGTTTCTTGAGCGTATCGAGGCCGACTTCCCGTTGGCGGCGGACAGCTTCCGCATCTTCATCACGGGCAGCGGCGCCGGCATGCTCGCGGGTCACATCGGCGCCAAGTTCGTTCAGGAGGTTAACGCCGTCTCGTTGGCGGTCGAGCACCTCTTCCCGGAGGCCGGGTCGGTCATCGAGCTTGGCGGCCAGGACGCCAAGATCATCATCTGGCAGACCGACCCCGAGACCGGTATGAAGCGCAAAGTCCCGAGCATGAACGACAAGTGCGCGGGCGGGACCGGCGCCGTGATCGACAAGATCGGCGCCAAACTCCAGTTGACCGGCGAGACCCTTGCCGAATCTCCCTATTTTGGGATCGAACTTCATCCTGTCGCCGGCAAGTGCGGCGTGTTCGCCGAGACCGACATCAACGGCCTGCAAAAGCAGGGCATCCCTTCCGACCAGTTGATGGCATCGCTGTACGAGGCGATCGTCCAGCAAAACCTGAGCGTTTTGACGCGCGGCAACACACTCCTGCCTACCGTTCTGCTGCTCGGCGGTCCAAACACTTACATCCCGGCCCTGCGCGACTGCTGGAAGAGCAACATCCCGAAGGTATGGGAAGAGCGCAACGTCCCGATTCCGGATGGCGTTGACCCGCAGGACCTCGTCGTCGTCCCGGACAACGCCCAGTACTACGCCGCCATCGGGTCAGTCCTCTACGGCAAGAGTGAGGACCCGGACATCGGCGTCTACAAGGGCCTGTCGGCGCTCCACGACTACATCGAGGTCGGGCGGGCGCAGATGCGGGAGAACTCCGGCGATGTCGGACTTTGCTCCTCTCCGGAAGAGCTAGCGGAGTTCAAAAGGTTATTTTCCACCGAGCAGTTCGAGGCCGAGCGATTCACGCCGGGCGAACTCGTCCAGGCGTTTATCGGCATCGATGGCGGGTCCACGTCCACCAAGGGCGTCCTCATGGATCGCGAGGGCAAACTGCTCGCCACCTCGTACCAGCTTTCCAAGGGTAACCCGCTTGCGGACGCCCAGGACATCCTTGGCGGGTTGCGCGAGCAGGTCGAGGAGCAGGGGGCGACGCTTGAGGTTATGGGCGTCGGCACGACCGGCTACGCCAAGGACATGCTCAAGGAGTCGCTCTCCGCGGACGTGGGGATCGTCGAGACCGTGGCCCACACAAAATCCGCTCTCCATTACTACAAAGACGTGGACGTGATCGTGGATGTCGGCGGACAGGACATCAAGGTCATCATCCTGAACGACGGCAAGGTCAAGGACTTCAAGCTCAACACGCAGTGCTCCGCCGGGAACGGCTACTTCCTGCAAAGCACTGCTGCCCGGTTCGGTTACTCGGTCTCGGAGTTCGCCGACGCGGCGTTCGAGGCGGAGCGTCTCCCGGTGTTCGGTTACGGCTGCGCGGTCTTCATGGAGACCGACATCGTCAACTTCCAGCAGCTCGGCTGGCAGAAGCACGAGATCATGGCCGGGCTGGCGAAGGTGCTGCCGAAGAACATCTGGCTTTACGTTGTCGCCGAGCCGAACCTGGCAAAATTTGGTCAGAACTTCGTCCTCCAGGGCGGCACGCAGCACAACCTCGCCGCGGTGAAGGCGCAGTACGACTTCATCAAGGCGCGCGTCCCGGGCGTCAACATCCGCGTGCACCGGTTCACGGGCGAAAGCGGCGCCATCGGCGCAGCGCTTGAGGCGATACGCGTAGTCTCTGAGCGCGAGAGCATCTTCATCGGTATCGAGGCGGCGGAGAACCTTGAGTTCACCACGACCCGCGACGAGTCGACCCGTTGCGGCCTCTGCAAAAACGACTGTCTGCGTACCTTCATCGACACGACCTCGACGGACGGCCAGCGGCGGCGATACATCGTCGCGACCTGCGAGAAGGGCGAGGTCGAAAACATGGAGGACCTCAAGGAGGTCCAGAAACGCCTGGCCGCCGTCCAGAAAGACAACCCGAACCTCGTCCAGCGGGCGGCCGTGCAGGCGTTCCGCAGCTACAAACCGCCGACCGTGTCCACAATCCCGGACGACGTCGCCGTAGCCGATCTCGAACCCGACGAAGAAGAGTCCGCAGGGTTCAACTTCTTGCCGCGGTTCCGCTTCGGTCGCGGCCGCGGCGAACGGGCGCCGGAGAGGATTTCGCAGGAGGTACTGGAGCTACGACGGAGCATCAAGATCGGCATGCCGCGCGTGCTCAACATGTACACGTTGGCCCCGATGTTCCGGACGTACTTCGAGGCGCTGGGTGTGGACCTGCGCCACATCGTCTACTCGGATTACACCAATGCCAAGATGTGGTATCGCGGCTCCCGGCGTGGCTCGATCGACCAGTGCTTCCCGAGCAAGGCGGCGATCGCGCATATCCACAATTTGATCTTCGACCAGAAGGACCACAACAAGCCGGACCTGATCTTTTTCCCGATCATCCGGAAGATGCCGGGAGAGATCGCAAACGCTGTGGATACCGCGGCCTGCCCGACCGTGTTCATCACACCGGAGGTGGTCAAGGCGGCGTTCACAAAAGAGGGAAACGTGTTTGCCGACAACGGCATCCGCTACGTCGCTCCCTCAATCAACATGGCCGAGCGCAACCTGCTCACCTCGCAGATGTACGACTGCTTCCGGGACATCCTCAAGATCACCCCGGAGGAGAACCAGGAGGCGATGGACCTCGCGTACGAGGCGTGGCGCGGCTTTGTGGACGGCATGCGGTCCAAAGCGCGAGAGGTGCTGGACGATCTTGAAGAGCAGGGCCGGGTGGGCGTCGTCATGCTCGGACGTCCGTATCACAACGACCCCGGGCTGAACCACGAGATCATGGACGAAATCCAGAAGAAGGGTTATCCGATCTTCAGCGTCGAGTCCCTCCCGCAGGATGAGGACATCCTGGAACGGCTCTTCGGCGACGACGTACGGGCGGGTACGATCACCGCTCCTATGGACATCACGGACGTCTGGAAGAACGCGTACAGCGAAAACTCCAGTAAAAAGGTCTGGGCCGCGAAGTATGTCGCCCGCCATCCGAACCTCGTTGCGGTGGACCTGTCCAGCTTCAAGTGCGGTCACGATGCGCCGATTTTCGACCCGATCGAGAAGGTGATCGAGGCGACCGGCACCCCGTACTTCACCTTCCACGACATCGACGAGAACAAGCCGACCGGCTCGATCAACATCCGTGTCGAAACGATCGACTACTTCCTGCAGCGATACCAGGAGCACCTCAAACGAAAGCGCAACGCGGGTGACGAGGTGGCCGGGATGGTGGACGCGTACCGTGAACACCTGCGGCGGTTGAACGCGAAGGCCGCGATCGAGGCGTCTGAACTCGCAATTGCCGGTCGTGTGGGTATCAGCGGTAACGACGGCAACGGCCACGACCCGTCGCATATCGAAACGGGCTCGGCGCCCGTGTTCGCTCGATGGCGTCAGGCGTTGAACGAAGACGGGGTTGAACGACCCGTAACCGATCTCACCACTAACCTCAGGCAAACAGACCCCAACGGAAGCTCCAGAGACCCGAACCGGTACGACGAGATTCGCGCCCGAAACCGGGCGCACATCCCGGTCGAAGAGGAGATCGCCAACGACGCGATGTCGTGCGCCGTCCCGACGCGGGATCACGCCCGCGGGGCTTTCGGCGGGCTTGCCGGAATCCCTGGCCAGATCGGTGAAGGAGCGATCAACGCGAAGTTTGTGCTTCCGGCACACATCCAGCAGATGCTCGGTAAATCGAAACCTGAAGATCCGGACCCCGAGAAGGCCCCGATTCAGGAACAAGAGAAGTCCCCGATGGAGATCGCGGGCGACTGAAGCGTGCCCGCCGACGTTTCGACGGCAGCGGCGAGCCATACAAGGATCCCGCCTGGGAGGTACAGCGATGGTCAAAGTACTTGAAGAGCAGGAGATTGAGGCCAAGGCGCGCGAGTACGAACAAAAGTTGCGCGCCGAAATGGGTCTCGACTCCGACGCGCCGACTCAGTACCTGCGCCCGGAAGAACTCCGGTTCACCAAAGACCAGATCCCCAGTACGACGATCCTTTTTGGCGGCCTGACTCTTGCCCATGAAGAGCTCGTGCGCGAGGCCATGCGCGGCCTTGGATATCGCGTCCAGAACCTGCCAACGCCGGATAACGCGGCCCTCACCCTCGGCAAAGAGCTCGGCAGCCGCGGCCAGTGCAACCCGACCTACTACACCGTCGGAAACCTGGTGAAGTACCTCATCGAACTCCGGGACAGCGGCGAGGTGGGTATCGAAGAGAATTACGTCTTCATCACGGCCGGTGGCTGCGGTCCGTGCCGGTTCGGCATGTACGAGGCAGAGTTCCGTAAGGCGTTGAGGGACGCCGGGTTTGACCGGTTCAGGGTCTTGCTGTTCGAGCAGCGGGGCGGGATAGGGCAGGGCGAGGAGGAGGACGCGGTTGACGTCAATCTCAAGTTCGGCATCGCTTTCCTGAAAGCCGTCATGGTCGGCGACATGATCAACGACGTCGGCTACAAGATCCGCCCCTATGAGATCAACGTGGGCGATACCGATCGCGTGCTCGAGGAAGCGAAGTCGATGCTCGGCGACACGCTCAGGGCGGGCAAGTCTGTCTACTGGACATTGCGCAAGGTCCGAAAGATGTTTGACGGCATCGAGGTCGACTACAGCCGGGTCAAACCCAAGGTGAAGATCACCGGCGAGTTCTGGGCGCAGACGACCGAAGGCGACGGCAACTACAACATGTTCCGGTGGCTTGAGTCCGAAGGCGCCGAGGTGATGGTGGAACCCATCGGGACCTGGGTCGAGTACTTGATCTGGATAGCGCGGCAGGACGCGCAGGAACGCGACCACGCCGTCGGCGTCAGCAAGCGTTTCTACAAGAAACTGGAGCTGATCAAGATCGCCTTCCGCTCGTGGTACAACCTGTATCGCATGGGCCTGGGCTTCAAGTCGGACCCACTCCCGGACCAGGACAAGCTGGCGGAGTACGCCGAGGTGTACTACGACACACACCTGCGAGGCGGTGAAGGGCACCTCGAGATCGGCAAAAACGTGATGGCCACAAAAGAGGGCCACGCGCACATGGTGATCTCGCTCAAACCTTTCGGCTGCATGCCGAGCACGATGAGCGACGGCGTCCAGAGCCGGGTCGTGTCAGACTTCAAGAACGCCATATTCCTGCCGATCGAGACGTCCGGCGATGGCGAGGTAAATGTTAAAAGCCGCGTGCAGATGAAGCTGTACGAGGCGAAGATGAAGGCGCGCGAAGAGGTCTCGACGATCCTCGAGGAAAAGGGGATCACCGTCGAAGCCGTCCGCGACTACACGAGCCGGAAAAAGAAGTACCGGCACGCCATGCGCAGGTACGGCGATGAGCACGGAATCAGCACCGCAGCAAACTTCCTGGCGACGGTGGGCGGCAAGATGGATTAGCCGGGGGTGTGCGCCGGGTATTCGCCTTGCGCAACACGACCGCGTCGTAGACGCAGGGGCGTGTCGCAGAGGGTTCCTCAGAAGCCCCCGCCGGACGTGCCTCTCCGAAGGGGACTTCTTTCTCACCCCAACCCTCTCCCGCCAGGAGAGGGGGCATCTGAACTACGTTCAGCGATACGGCCCGCGCTGATGACATTTGAAAATCAACTTGCCCCGCGGCAGCGCGTATCGACTGACGCCCGTACTGATGGGCGGTATCCCGGCGGCCGCAACATGGGCCCCCGGGCAGAAGATTCGGATTACTTGCGGCGCCTGGAACCGCGATACTGTCCGGGCGATTTCTCCATCCAGCCGGTCCGCCTATTTGTCACGCATGCACGAAAACCCGACCAGCGCTCGCGACCCCGAGTTTGACCTGAATTCAGCGCTTTCGCGTTTCGCACCTGAGGTTCGGCTGCACCCGGACGATCTGCATCACCCGGCGTCCGTCCCCTGGTTTCTCGAACGCACGCGGTTGAGACGTTGGCGCGGCCTCCTCCGTCCCGACGATGACCTGCTCCCCGTAGGAAGGGTGACGGCGGGAAGACTCGCAGACCTTTCGGCGCAGGAAATAGCGCAATCTGTTGGTAGCCCGACGAACCTGTACCTGGATATCCCCGGCGGTCCCCGGGAACGCGATGTGAGACGAGGGTTCCGGCCGGCTTCTGGACGGATCAGCGCGCCCTGCTACGTGAACGCACGGGCCGCACCTGACGATCCAGAGGCGTTCGACATCCAGTACTGGTTCTTCCACGCGTTTAACGGGCGGGAGGGCTGGCACGTCACGCATGAGGGCGACTGGGAACACGTAACGATTCGTGTGTCGAATGACGCCGAGCCAAAACTGAAGTGGGCTTACATCTCCGCACACGGCCTGGCGAGCGGTGGGTGGGCTGAGCCGGCCTCGGATTCATACACCGGCCCGGAGCTCCGGCTCACGTCATCCGGCCGGCCGGTCATCTACTCCGCACTCGGTAGCCACGCCAGTTATCGGGGTCCGGGCGCCTACAGCCGGGGACGATTCAAGTCACGTGACAGGACGGCCGATGGCGGGCCTGTCTGGGACACCGCAGCCGATCTGGTGCTAGTAGAGGTCAACGGTAAGCGTCCGGCCGGGGACGCACACAGGTGGCTCGACTTCCCCGGACACTGGGGCGCGATACGCAAACTGGCGTGGCCGTTCGCCGCCAGCGGCCCTCTCGGGCCGTCACACCAAACGCCCTGGCGCGCTGAACCGGCAAAGGGTTAGGCCGCCAACAATGTGACCAGGCCGAACGTCATGACCGGCGGGCGCCGCGTAGAAGGCTGGCAACCCGCCGGAATTTCAGAGCGCCCTCATTACCAGTATTACCAGCCCAGCCGGCCTATGGCTCTTGACTCGGCGTCACAGAACCAGAGGGCGCCGGCTGCGTCGATCGTCAGTCCGTGGACCTCCGTCGGCCACGGGACACGGACGTAGTTGATGACACGACCGTCCTTCACATCAAGGAGAGAGACAACACCTGCCGCCGTGTCTGCGGCCCACAGGTGACCGTCTTTGTTGAATGCGATTCCGTGCACGCGAAGGCCCGGGGCTTTGATCTCATGCAACACCTCACCGTTGCTGGGATCAACCTGGTAGATCATCTGCGATGGCGGAACGGCGACCCAGAGCTTGTCATCTCGCCACTCCAGCCCGTGTGCGCCCGAGTCGCGTGTTGCGGCCCCGAGGGGAGAAAAGGCTACAGGTCCAACTCCGGGAGTCGGGAGTTCCTGGACAGTCTTTCCGGTCTCCATGTCGATCTTGTGGATCGTCAAACCAAAGGTGGACGAGACCCATACAAAGCCGCCGCCGATGGTGATCCCGCTGGCGTGTTCTGTCGTGGTTTGAAAAGAGAGGATCTCCTCGCCGGAGTCCCAGTCCAGTTTGTAGACCTTGTCGTTTCTCTGGTCGATGTACCAGAGGCCATCTTCGGCGGCCTGTAGGCCGTTCGGCTGTGGTCCGGGGCTTCTGGATCGCACGTAAACGGTGGCGACGTTGACGGCCATGTTCTGGACCTCTCTTTTTTGCTGGTTACGAACGGGTCAGTGCGCGGATATGCCGGACTCGCTTGACCGCGTTGGCCGGTACATCCGCGTGGATTGTATGCATCGTAACGACCGGCGCAACCTCGGATAGTAGGAGGGGGTCTTTCCGGGCGATGAACGGGGTCCCATTGCGGGGGACCTCCGCGGGGACACCCCGATGTAGTGTGTGTGGATCCCTTTTGCGTCTTCTTGTGTCTTCTTGCGTGTCACTGACGTGTCTCTGGACCGCCCAGGTGGGCGGTCGTAGACTGGCCTGTAGCGCTGGGCAGCCGCCACCAACCTCTTTATACGAACGCACCGGAGAGTCGCCTGATGACCACCCAGACCTACACCGGCGAGCAGATCGAGAACCTTCGGCAGACCGCCGGTGAACACCTTTTCATGCATGCCATGCAGACCGCCGATTGGCGAGACGGCGGGCTCAAGGTATTCGTGAAGGGAGACGGTTGCTGGGTGACGGATATCGAGGGCAATCGCCTGCTCGATGGCATGGCCGGCCTCTGGTACAAGTCCGCCGGTTACGGCCGCACCGAGATCGCTGACGCAGCCTACGCCCAGATGATCGCGATCGACTCCCCGCCCGCCGGCTCTGTGGTCCCATCGACCATCGAATTGTCGGGCGTTGTCAGCGAGCTTTATCCGGACCACGACGCCCGGCTGTTCTTCGTGAGTGGCGGTTCTGAGGCCGTCGAGACCGCCGTCAAGATGGCCAAGAAGTACAGGATCATCACCGGCAAGCAGGGCGCCTACAAAATGATCTCCCGCCGGAACTCGTATCACGGCGGTACGGCGATGGCGGTCAGCCTCGGCGGTAGCCCGGCGGCCGACACCATGGGTCCGACGATGCCGGGGACCTATCACGTCTCAAACTACAGCGCCTACCGGCCGACTTACCACCAGAATCCGGTGGATGAAGCAATCGCAGTCGCAAACGAGTTCGAGACCGTCATCAAACACCAGGGTCCCGATACGGTCGCAGCAATAATCGCCGAGCCTGTTTCGGCGGCCACCGGTATCCACATCCCGCCCCCCGAGTACTGGCACCGGTTGCGGGAGATCGCGGACACCTACGGCGTTGTGTTGATCGCGGACGAGGTGATCAACGGATTCGGGCGTCTCGGGACGTGGTTTGGCATGGAACGGTTTGGCATCCAGCCGGACATCACGACCGTCGCCAAGGCCATCACCAGCGGTTACCTGCCTCTGGGCGCCGCGATAGCGACCAAGAAAATTGCGGACGCGTTTATCGGAGACGATTCGCGGACGTTCAAGCACTTGATCACGTTCGGCGGGCACCCGGTTTCGAGTGCGGCGGCGCTCAAGAATCTCGAGATCTTCAAGCGCGAGGACCTGGTCGGTAATTCAGACCGGATGGGCGCCTACCTGTTTGAACAGTTGCAAAAACTCTACGAACACCCGTCGGTGGGTGATGTGCGTGGTGGCATGGGCCTGATCGCTGCCGTGGAGCTGGTGAGCGACCGGGAGTCCAAAACGCCGTTCCCGGCGAGCGCAGGGTTGGCGAAAAAGCTCCCGCCTGCGCTGTACGAACGCAATCTGATCAGCTTCAGAGCGGGCGATATCATCAGCATCTGCCCGCCGCTCTCGATCAATAAGGACGAGATCGATTTCATGGTCAACGTCCTGGATGAATCTCTGACCGAGATCGAGAAAGACCTCGGGATGAGCTAGAGGGAGTCAAACGGGAACGTCTTGGCGAAGAGTCACGAAGGGCCGGTGTGAAGCCGGCCCTTCGACTTTAGCGGCGCTCGACGTAGAAAGCGGGACGCGTCCCGGCCACGATCCTCATGGACAGCGCAAATCCGGGCGAATCTACTCCCCCAACCGCCTCGGTCGCGCCAGCGCGCCCTCACACGGGCGCGTTCCGGTCACTTCACAACTCTGGCTTCCGGTGGTTGTGGGCCTCAGGCTTGATGATCGGGTTCGGGAACTGGATGCAGCGGCTGACGATCGGCTGGCTGGTTCTGGACCAGACGGGGTCAGTTTTCTTGACGGCGGCGTCGTTCGCGATCAGAAGCGCGCCCAACATCGTGTTCGGACCGATAGGCGGCGCGATAGCTGACCGCTACTCTCGCCGAAACATCGTGATCGCCGCCGCCGTCGTGAAGGTAGGAATCGCCGTCTGTCTGTGGCTTCTCGCGTTGCCGGATGGTGTAGTCATCTGGGCCGTGATGGCGCTCGTCGGACTGGCCGGGGTGACCGCTGCGTTCGAGTTGCCGGCGACGCAGGCGCTCGCCGTTGACGTCGTTGGCCGGAGAGACGCGGCAAACGGCATAGCGATGCTTTCGGTGGCGACACGAGCCGTCGGAGCGGCGGGGGCCGTGACAGGTGGATTGCTCATAGAGACGCTGGGACCCGGCGTCGTGTTTTTTCTCGGGGGCGTCGCGTTTGCTGTCGGCGGGCTCGCCATGAGCCGGGTGCGGATCGAACGGCCGCTATCGGTCGTCCGGCGGTCAGGCAGCTTTGTTGCGAGCACATTTGGCGGTATCAAAGCCCTTCTTGGCATTCCGATCGTCGCAACGTTGCTTTTCTTCGCGGTATTCGTTGAGGTATTTGGCTTTACTTATCAATCAGTCATGCCATCTGTGGCCGACGATGTTCTCGGCGTAGGGGCCGTGGGGTTGGGCGTTCTCACAGCGATGGCGGCCGTGGGCGGGCTGGCCGGCTCAATACTGATCACGGCCATGTCGGAATATCGACACAAGGGATTCCTCGCGCTCGGAATCATCTTCGTGTACGGGATCGGCCTCCTGTTGCTCGGTAACTCCGGTGTGTTCCCGCTGTCCCTTCTTATCGTCACCGCCGTGGGGATGATGGCGTCTTCGTTCGACGCCTTGCAGTGGACGATGTTGCAGGCGAATGTCCCGGACGACATGCGCGGCCGCGCCATGGGAGGGTGGATATTCGCAATCGGATTTGGCTGGGTCGGTAGTCTGGAACTGGGCCTGATCGCCGAAATCTACTCCGTGTCGTGGGCCTTGAGCGTGAATGGAATCGTGTTACTTGTGCTGGGCGCTGCGGCGGTTACGTTCTCCGGCCGATTGAGGCGGGCTTGATGGCCGAACTCCCGGGGGCATGCACTGCGTCGCGACCGCTGCTATACTTCGCCAAAATCTGAGGGGTACGTATGGCGGACCTCTCTTTTTCTACGTTCGAACGGCGGCCCTTAGAGGTCGTTGAGATGTGCACAATAGGGGCCTGAAAAAGGACCCGACTCCGGCTAGCGAAGTGATCTCACTTGCACGGCCGGTTGAGCCACGAGGAGCCGAGGATGGTCGACTCGCCAGAGACAGTACGCGTGAGAGCCACTGGGTACGAAGATTCGCAGGATTCTGACCGCGACGGGTTCGGTCCGAGCACCGTCGAAGATGACATCATCCTGGAGGTGAAAGACCTCCGGACCTACTTCCAGACCAGTTACGGGACCGTGAAAGCGGTAGACGGAGTCTCTTACTACGTGAGAAGGGGGGAGACCCTTGGCGTGGTTGGGGAGTCCGGTTCGGGCAAGTCGGTAACGGCTCTCTCGATCATGAGGCTGATCCCGTCGCCTCCCGGCTACATCGTTGGCGGGGAAGTAATCCTCGATGGCGAGAACGTCCTTGACCTTTCTGACAATGAAATGGCCAAGATCCGGGGTTCCAAGGTCGGGATGATCCTCCAGGACCCGATGACCGCACTCAACCCTGTGTTCAATATCGAGAATCAGGTCGGTGAAGCCATCCGGATTCACCAGGGCGTGAGGGGTCAGACCCTTGTGGATCGTATAATCCATGCCCTGCGTCAGGTGAGGATCCCGGCGGCCGAGACCCGGATGAAAGACTTTCCGCATCAGCTTTCAGGTGGGATGCGCCAGCGGGTGGTTGGAGCGATCAGCATCTCCTGCGCCCCCATTGTTCTGATTGCTGACGAGCCGACAACGGCCCTCGACGTCACGATTCAGGCCGGTTACCTCAGGCTCCTTAAAGAGATTCAGGCCGAGACCGGCGTCGGGATCATCTTTATCACCCACGACTTCGGTATCGTCGCCAAGATGTGCGACCGCGTCGCGGTGATGTACGCCGGACGTATCGTTGAGACGGGTGATGTCCGGCAAATCTTCAACACGCCGACTCACCCGTACTCCGAGGCCTTGCTCGCGTCAGTCCCGAAACTTGAAGAGAGGACCCGACGTCTCTACTCGATTGAGGGCCAGCCGCCGCCTCTTTTCGATCTCCCACCCGGTTGCCCGTTCGCACCGCGTTGTGCATACGTGCAGGACATATGCCGGGAGCTTTACCCGACGCGGGTGAATATCGGAGATGACCATACGGCCAGTTGCTGGAAGACGATGGATTTTGATCGGTCCAAAGCGGACCCGGATGAACTCGCCGCGGCTCAGTCGGTGAGAATCTCTGAGCGAGAGCAGCCTGAAGAGAAACGAGAAGAGGCCGGAGCGGTCGCCGACTGAGCCTCCACCGTATCGGGTGATGACATGAGCCGACTTCTGATGTGCGTCGGCTAACGACGGCACGAAACCTTTTTCGGACACAGGATGCGATGACCACTATCCAGCAACAGATTCAGCAGCAAGAGGGGCTTCGGCCCCTGGACCCCAATGCTGAAGTGATTCTTGAAACACGGGGCCTGGCGAAGCATTTCGAGTTGGCCGGGGGATTTTTGGGATTCGGCACCAAGCCAATCCTCAAGGCCGTAGACGGTATCGACGTTCTCGTTCGGGCCGGTGAAACAGTCGGGCTCGTGGGCGAATCAGGTTGCGGTAAGAGCACGACGGCCAAGTTGTTGCTGGGGCTCGAAAAACCGACCGGCGGGCAGATCTTCTTCAAGGGCGAAGACTTCTCAAAGATGAGCCGGGCCGGTCGGCGCGACTATCGCCAGAACGTTCAGGCGGTGTTCCAGGACCCGTGGTCCTCGTTGAACCCTAGGATGCGCGTCCGGGCGATCGTCTCCGAGCCGCTCCAAATCGTCACCAAAATGACTCGCGCCCAGGTTAATACGCGCGTCTCCGAAGTGCTTGAGGAGGTGGGCCTCAACCCGTATCAGGCGAATCTGTACCCGCATGAATTCTCGGGCGGGCAGAGGCAGCGCATCGGTGTCGCTCGCGCTCTCGCGCTAAACCCTGAGGTGATGATCCTTGACGAGCCGGTTTCGGCGCTTGACGTTTCCATCCGTGCCCAGATTCTGAACTTGCTGGTAGACCTGCAGAAAGAGCACAACCTCGCTTATCTGATGATCGCCCACAACCTGGCGACGGTCCGGTACATGTGCCACACGACCGCGGTCATGTACCTTGGCACCATCAAAGAGATAGGGGACTCGGAACCGATCTTCGAGAACCCTCTCCACCCGTACACACAGGCGCTCATCTCAGCCGCGCTTCCGTCACACCCGGACATCGAGCGCGAGGAGATAATCCTCCCCGGTGAAGTCCCGTCACCGGTTAACCCGCCATCTGGTTGCACGTTCAACACGCGCTGCCCGGTGAAGATCGGGGAAATCTGCGAATCCTGGGCTCCGCCGCTCATCGAGGAAGAGACCCGTCACTGGGTTTCCTGCCACCTGTATGGCGACGCGCAGGCAAGATTCGCATCGGGAGAGCCCGCTTCCGCACTCGCCTCCGCTGCCACCAACGGCGACGGATCATCCGGGTAAGGCCAATCGTTCGCAAAACGGATTGAGGCCGGCAACTTGAGCGCCGATCAGACCGCCTCAGGTTTGACGAAATGAAAATAAGAGGCCACGGCAAGATTGCCGTGGCCTCTACGCGTGGCGTTCCGAATCAGGTGGGTCGCGTGTCTCGGACGCAAGATGCCGGGTTGCGGTGAAACCGATGGTGGACGACGAGTCGCTGGGACCGCGTCCCGGGCCGAGCGGTTCGGCGTCCCGGATTTCGCAAGACCCGATCGATTAGATGCTGTTTCTGGTTCCCGGACTAGGATTCGAACCTAGGTTTGAGGATTCAAAGTCCCCTGTCCTACCACTGAACGATCCGGGAACGCGGGGCCGGCAAATGCTTCACAAAGATTGACGGCCGCGGCTCAAGATTATAGCGAGAGCCTGAAGAGGTTCCGATGAGCCCACCTGCGGGTTTTCTCTAGGTACCGGTATTCGCGCAATCATGCCAACGCTGCGCGGGGTGACTCGGTGTCCTACCGGCGGGATTCCAGTTAACGTCGTGGTGATCGGCAGGAGGTAAGAGTGGTCGAGACGCCGCGGGGTCGATTTCTCTGAACCGAATCTGCGATCGAGTCTGGAGGTCCGATGACGGTCGACGCCACGCGACGGTCCGATCGAGAAAAGGGCATCACCGGGCTGGAGACTGCGATCATATTGATCGCGTTTGTGGTGGTCGCGTCCGTGTTTGCGTTCACCGTCTTGTCGACCGGAGTGTTCTCCGCGGAGCGTAGCAAGGACACCGTATACGCCGGGCTATCCGAGGCCCGAAGTTCGCTTTCGATCCGCGGAAGCGTCGTGGCGTTTTCGGGCAACGTCGTCGCCGTTCAGACTCCGTACAAGTTCAGTTTCGTGGTGTCTTCGGCCGTCGGAAGTAGCGATCCAATCGATCTCACGCCGCCGTACACGAAGGACGACCTTGTCACGGACCCCGATGTCGTATCGGGAGCGGCATACACGACCACACTCAACTACTCGGACAAGAACAACTTCCTGTCGGATATCCCCTGGACGGTTCAGTTCATCGGCAACAGCAACTCTGACACGCTCCTAGACAACGACGAGAAGGCCGAGATCACGGGCTGGATTCTGGACCGCAACACAGCCACCGCGATAGGCTCGAACGACTCTGTCGCGTACATGGACGGGACCGGAGGCGGCGGTGGCGCTGGCGGGCTTGCAGCCTCGAGCACGCTGCTGGCCATAAGCGACACCTTCACCGTCGAGGTCAAACCGGCGGGTGGCGCGGTGCTTGCCATCGAGCGGACACTGCCCGCCGCCTTGAAGAACGTGATGGACCTTAACTAAGGGACGGCGGATCGGCCCGAACGGGTATTTGTGGACTGCGGAGCACAAGGAGGAGCGGCCATCGTGGCCGCTCCTCCTTCGCGTTACGTGGCGGGGCGTTCCGCGGCCGGGCGTTATGCAGCCGGGCAGACGGGAGCCGATGGCAAACACGAGAGGCCCAGGATCCGGCGTTTCAACTTTGCCCGAGCATCGTTTTGAGGTCATCGAGGATGAGGCTGACCGTTTCGGCGTTCGGCGCCTCCGAGTAGATCCGCAGTAGCGGCTCGGTGCCCGACATCCGCACGATCGCCCAGCTACCACCGACGAGGAAATACTTTACCCCGTCGAGCCGGTCAGACCGCTCGACGGCTAAGCCGCCCAGCTCATCCGGTTCAGCGGTGTTGATCACTTGTTGAATCGCGGCGCGGTCGCCGGCCGGGAACTCGAGGTCGATACGCTGGAAACTGTGAGGGCCGGTGATAGCGAACAGCTCCGAAAGAAGCTCGGAGGGGTGTTTGCCGGACATCACCATCGCTTCCAGGAAGAACAGGCCGCTCAATAAACCGTCCCGCTCCGGGACATGGCCCCTGAAGGCGTACCCACCGCTTTCCTCGCCGCCGAGGACGGCGTCCGTCGTGAGCATCATCGGACCAACGTATTTGAATCCGACGGCCGTGCGGGGGGTGTCCACCCGATAGGCTTCGCCCAGCCGATCGACCATAGAGCTCATGGTGATCGTTGACACCACGGAGCCACGCTGGCCACGTCGTTCCAACAGGTGGTGTGCCAGCAGCGAGAAACCCTCGAGCGTCGAGATGTACCGGCCGTTCTCGTCAACGTATCCGACGCGATCGGCGTCCCCGTCGAACGCTATTCCGGCGTCGGCGCCGGTCTCTCTAACGGCGTCCCTGAGCGCTCCGAGGTTGGCCTCGATCGGCTCGGGCTGCGCAAACCCGGGGAACGCCGGATTCGGCTCCCCGTGGATCTCAAGAAGTTCCAGCTTGCCGCCGGCGAGGAGTCGAGGAAACAAACCGCCCCCGGAGCCGTACATCGAATCCACCACTATCTTCAGCGGCGCATTCTTGATCGGGCCGATGTCGACCACCTGCGCGAGTTTTTCGAGGTAGGGTCCCGTTGGGTCGAACCTGTTGAGAAGTCCGTTCTTCTCAGCGGTGTCCAGCCCGATGGAGCGAAGCTCCACCTCGCCTGATTCGACGCGCGCGACCTGCGCTTCGATGCGTTCCACCATCTCCGGCGGCGCGCTGCCTCCCTGGTCCGATTTGACCTTGAATCCGTTGTACGCCCCCGGGTTGTGGCTGGCGGTGATCATCACACCGCCGCCTGCGTTGTGGTGGGTCACCGAGAAACTCGCCGCGGGCGTCGGAGCTGGCCTCGTCGCCAGGGAGCAGCGGATGCCGTTGCCCGTAAGGACCTCCGCCGTTGTGGCGGCAAACGCCTGTGATGCAAACCGGGTGTCCCACGCGATGACCGCGCCGGACTGTGCGGTCCCCGATGCGAGCATCTCGCTTGCGAGGCCCTGCGCCGCTTTGCGGACATTCGCGAACGTAAATTGATCGGCGATGATGGCGCGCCAGCCGTCGGTGCCGAACTTTATCTCTGATGGCATTTCAGCTCCTGTACGACCCGACCGGCGCGGAACGAAAAGGGGGCGTGCCCGGTGAAGGCACGCCCCTAAAGTTAGCGCATTACGGACGCGGTCGTGTTGTTATCGGACCGATGACTTCAGAGCATCGACCTTGTTCAGCCGCTCCCATGGAAGGTCCAGATCGTTGCGTCCGAAGTGGCCGTAGGCTGCTGTCTGCTGGTAGATCGGTCGGCGGAGATCGAGCTCGTCGATAATCGCCTGTGGCCGCAGATCGAAGTGCTCGCCGATCAGTTCCACGATTCGTGCGTTGTCCACCTTGCCGGTCCCGTATGTCTCGACCGAGACGGAGATCGGTCGCGCAACGCCGATGGCGTACGATACCTGGACCTCAAGCCGGTCCGCAAAGCCGGCTGCGACGCAGTTTTTTGCGACCCAGCGGGCGGCGTATGCAGCGGACCTGTCGACCTTCGTCGGGTCCTTCCCGGAGAATGCGCCGCCGCCGTGGCGGG
>JAQBUX010000326.1 GCA_027623795.1 Chloroflexota bacterium | reverse complement strand
AGCACGGCGAGCAAGCGCAACGAAGTAATGGCGGGCCTGCCATGTGCTTGGCCCGTCAGCCGGCGAAAAATGTGGGCTAGGGTTGAGCTATAACGTGAATAGTGTTCGAAAAAGCCACCGAAGTGATCCCGAGAAGGCTGCTTGGCCCGAATCGGAGTCCGGAACGCCAGCGATGGTTAGAGAGAAGCGGACATTAGCGATTCCGGCAAGAATGCCAATTCCAGTGCCGGCCGCCAGCCGACGCAGTCCCTGCGCCAGTGGACTCGGCTGACGCCGACATCTACCGTTGATTTTTGTCGCGAACTCCTTTAACCTGGTCCTGCGTGCTAGAAATTTAGCTGCGTGAAGCGCTTGACTCCGCACTTTTGAGTGTGATACAAATTGAAGAGTTGTACAAATCCTGTGCGGCGGTGGGTCTGATAGCCAATGCTGTTTCCAGTTCTGAACGGTAGTTGCCAGCCGGTAACGACGACGGGCTGGCGGAAGTTGTGCCCACTGATTACGGCTTCATGCGGTGAGATCGATTGCGCCGCGGGCCGCTGTCCAGGTTGAAGATGAAAACAGATGAGTAGTTGTCTCGTGTGGATAGATACTTTTGTGGATAGATACTTGTTGGACTCAGTCCAACCTCTTGTGGATAAGTAAGGAGAGAATAAATGGCAGCTTCTAAAAAGCTTTCCGTAGTCGCTGCACTGGTCTTGATGACCCTGTTGAGTACCGGTGTAGCAAACGCCCAGGCTGGGCCTGCGACCTTAGGCGTGATTTCTTGTACCTCCACGGCAGTTCCCCCGATCGTTCGAGCAGAGGGGATTGCCGAGCTCGTTGGTGACATTGTCATCACTTGCCAGAACACCTCGCCCCAAGCGGGTGGAATCGCGGTGAGCCATCTGGTCACCAACGTGAGCGTGTCGTTAAACGTGAACGTCACCAATAACCTTCATCCCAGTCCGCTCACCGACGCGGTGCTGGTTATTAATGAAAACAATTGCACGGCCCCGGTCGCTCTTGGCGGCGCGGGTATCGGCACGGGTTTCACTGGCCTAGGCACGAGCTGTACAGGTGGCGTGGCGGCTCCCGATCAGCGCTTCCAGGATCCGCAGTTCGGCAACTTGGCCTCGGCTACTCGTCTGGAGTGGAATGGTATTCACTTCCCCGTTCCCGGCGGCCCGGCCGAACCGATCGCCGTAGCCGCGGATGATTGCACCGATACCTTCCTCGCCCGCAATGGCGAGTCGGTCAGCGAGTGCAACCCGAGCATTACGACGATCCGCATTACCAGCATGCGCGGCAACGCCTCGCAGTTGGGCGTGCCCGCGATCGAAGGTGTTCCTTTCTCGCAGATTCAGGCGTTTGTTTCGATCACGGGTCCCAACACGATCCCGCTCTCCAACAACGTGCTGAACGTGGCAATTCCTCTGACGGGATTGCTGGTCGATATCGATCCGGATGACGCTCCGGCCGGCCTGCAGTGCGAGGATGACAGCGGTCACATGAGCTTGACGATCAGTGAAGGTTTCGCAACTTCGTTCAAGACTTTGGGCACGCCCACTTTCCGGCCTGGCAACACGCAGGTTGAAGCGGGCTACTTTGCCCCGGGTTCTCTGAACGGTGGCGGCGCTTCACAGTCGACGCGCTTCTTGCTGCGGTTCTTCAACATTCCCGAAGGCGTGAATGTTGTCGTGCATCAGCGGCTCGATTGTGCTGACGCGGGCGAAAGCGATCTTCTGGTGATCCATGCACTGGACTGCGACGAGGTCGGTGACGGCTGTAGTCCGGCCTCCGTGGTTGACCCGGGTGATCTCGGGCTACCGGATCCAGGCACTCCCGTCGTTCAGGTCGATATTGACGGTGGTTTCGGTTCGATCGTTTACGAAGTGGAAGACAATAATCCGATCGTGAGTGAGGACTGCACGATTCCAGTGCGGTTCGGTTGGGTTCCGGACACGGGGAACGATCTGCCGGCGCCGGGTACGGGTCAGTTGGCGGTAACGTTTGCGCCGCTCAGCACGGTCTTCAACGCGGCGGACGGCGAACCCGTTCCACGCTTTATCGACACAGGCGGAGATCCGACGAACGTGATCTCTATCATCAAGTGCACGACGCAGATTCTGTTCCCGTTCGTGACAAACCGCTCCGGGTTTGATACCGGATTGGTGGTATCCAACACGTCGGAAGACTGGTTGGGGACACAGCCGCAGGACGGAATGTGCACGATTCACTATCACGGCACGACGTTGGGCGACGGTGCATCACCGCCGGACGACACCTCCAAGGTCATTCAAGCAGGCGAGCAGCTGATCTGGCTGCTCTCGAGCGGGAATCCGGCCTACGAGGTTGACCCGACGCCGGAATTCCAGGGCTACGTCATTGTGGTCTGCGAATTCCAGTTTGCCCACGGCTATGCGTTCATCACCGACGGTTTCGGCTCGGTGCCGACACTGGCGCAAGGCTATTTGGCGCTGATCATCCCCGTCCAAGCGGGCGGCCGGGTGGCTGGCGCAGGCGAAGCTCTCAACCAGTAGTCTGGAGAGCTTGGCACGTTGAACCCTCAAACGAGGGGGGCGATATCGCCCCCCTCGTTTTTTTTGCGCTGCCGTAAACTTGCACGCCGTGGCCGGAAACGAACGGGCCGGCTGAGCGCAACTCTAGCCCGCCTACCTGATCGGGTGACAAGGCTAAACTGACGAGATGCCCGCCAGTCCTTCGTTGCGCTTGTCGGCCGTTCTCGACCTACGGTCAAGTAGGCGTCCGTTCCGTGATTAGACTGGGGCCGTCAGGTAGCGCGCGCTTCGCAGGGAACGGCCTCTCACGCGCTTCGCCCCGTCACCTGATCAGGTCCCGCGGGCTCTATCCGCCGCGACGGCTGAAATCGCACGGCGCTTTCCGGGACACGGGCACGCTGCGATAGTAACGATTCAAAACGTGGGCGCGGCAACGGAAATCGACGGAACTTAACTTGCGCGGTTTAACGAAGGCGTGATAGCATCAATTCAGTTGGCCGTGAGCATCGCAAGAGGTGCTGCAGGCCTTCGGCGGGAACCCTCTT
>JAQBUX010000325.1 GCA_027623795.1 Chloroflexota bacterium | reverse complement strand
GAGGTGGTGGACGGGAAGACTGCCCACAGCTCGCGGACGAGGCTGCGCCGCAGGAACGAATCCTCGTCCAGGGTCTCAAGTACGGACATGCCGAGTCCGTCCGCGACGGCGAACACGAGGTGCTCCGACGGTCCGATGAGCCGGGCGATCTCGTCTGCAGAACCGTTTTCGGGCGCATCTGCGGAGTCACCGCAAAGTCGCGAGATCGCCCGGGACAGGTCTACGGAGTTCGGGATTTCGACCGAAGGCCGCAGCAGTGTCCCGGACTCGAAGCCGGCGAGAATCCGTTCCACATCGCGCATAGCACCGGATTCTAACGGGACGCCCTGTCCGGTATGCGTACGCGGTCTGAGCGGTGATCGGAAAGTGGAACGGGCGCGTAGAGGTTGCCGCGCGCTCCGCCACATCGCACAATCCGTGTCACAAATTCCCACAGGCCACAGGACATCAAATGACTACCGTCGAACTTGAAGAGACACGCCGCCAGATAGTCGCAACGGTTCGCGAGTTCGTCCAGAAGGACGTCGTCCCGCAAGCCGCCGAGCACGACGAGAACGACACATACCCCACCGCACTAGTGGAGCAGATGGCCGAGATGGGACTTTTCGGCATCACCGTTCCAGAGGAGTACGGCGGCATGGGGCTCGACTACACCACGTACGCCATGGTGTTCGAGGAGCTTTGCAAGGGCTGGATGTCGATCACCGCCCCGATCGGCACGCACTCCATCCTTACCGCTGCGATCGTCAAGTACGGCTCGGAAGAACAAAAGAGGGAGTGGCTGCCGCCGCTTGCGGCTGGAAAGAAGCGGGGGGGCCTGGCGTTGTCGGAGCCCGGCGGCGGCAGCGATGTGGCCAGCTTGCAGACGACCGCCGTCAAGGATGGCGAGGAGTACGTGGTGAACGGCAACAAGCTGTTCATCACCAACGGCCGTTCCGGCGACGTTTACCTGTTGCTGGCAAAGACGGACACGAAGATCGAGCCGCAGCACCGCGGGATATCGGCCTTCATCGCCGAGAAGGGCCCGGGCTTCACCGCCGGACGCGACCTGAACAAACTCGGCTACCGCGGCATCGACACCTCGGAGCTGATTTTCCAGGACTACCGGGTTTCCGCCGATCGCCTGGTCGGAGGTGAAGAAGGCCGCGGGTTCTACCAGGTGATGGATGCGCTGGAGACCGGGCGGATCAACATCGCAGCGCGTGCGGTCGGAGTCGCGACCGGGGCGTTCGAGGCGGCGATCAAGTACGCGCAGCAGCGCGAGACCTTCGGCAAGCCGATCGCCGAGCGCCAGACCATACAGAACATGCTGGCGGATATGGCGACCAAGATCCATGCCGCGCGTCTGATGACCTACGACGCCGCGGCGAAGAAGGACAGCGGAGCGCGCATCGACCTCGAGGCCGGAATGGCCAAGTTGTACGCATCCGAAATCTGCGCAGAGGTCACGCTGGACGCCATGCGTATCCACGGGGGTTATGGATACATAAAAGACCTGCCGCTGGAGCGCTACTACCGCGACGCGCCGCTCATGATCATCGGCGAGGGTACCTCGGAGATTCAGCGCCTCGTGATCGCTCGCAACCTCCTGAAGCAGTACGCGATCTGATGGCCCCTTTCGGCACGGGCTGGCGGGGCAAGGCCCATGCCTGAGAAGGCAGATGGGGCAGGCGGGACGCCGGAGCCCGGAGGGCCGCAAGCCGCGCCACAGCGCCTTCCGATCTTGAACGCGAAACCCGTCATGGGGCCGGCGCTCGGCGATCCGGGTACGCGTCGACGGCTGTTCGACGCGCTTGGCGGCCGCGAGAACGTTGAGAAGGTTGTGGACCGTTTTTACGACCGGATCGAGGATGACCCGGAGTTGCGACCGGTGTTTCCGCGCAGCATGGTGGTCGGTCGCGCACGCCAGAAGTTGTTTCTCGAGGAGTGGCTCGGAGGTGAACCGCTTTACTCGCAACAGATCGGGCCGTGGCAGTTACGTCGGCGGCATGCGCCGTTCCGCGTCACCGAAGCGGGCGCCGCCCGGTGGGTAGAGCACATGGAGGGCGCCCTGCACGACTGCGGAGCGTCGGACGACCTTGCGTCCGAGATCGCCTCGCTCCTGAGGCCGGTCGCTTTCCGCATGGTCAATACGGCTGGCGAGGCAGACACCGGCTCCGCGCTGTCGTAGGCACGCGTCGAACCCGCGTTGCCCGCGCCGCACGGGATTAAGTCATCACCGGTGGAGGGCGCCGCGACCCGTCAAGCGATCACGCCCGCCGAAGCGTAGGAGTCTTTGTCGCCAAAGCCGTCGTGTCGTTCTCACTCAATGAGCTGGAGGCCATGATCTCAATTCAGCCGGTCTGTCAAATATCAACCGGGGCGAGTGGTTGAGGGCAGAGGTGACCCGCCTTGCTACTGTCCGGCGCGGTAAGCTGCGCTCGAAAACCAACCGCCCGCAGGCGCGCCGGGATTTCCGACACCCGTGCAACAACGAGACCGGGAGGCCAGGCCCTCGATCTCGCGACTCGATTACAGGTGTCTGGTTCGCAACGCAGTTGAATGCGATGAGACCGCGACAAAAGGAGACCGGAAATGGACCAGGGTTTCACCGGAGCCGGATTTGCCGTGCCGCAGGTGTTTCCGGACGGCAATATCAACCTCGCGCTAGTTCGCGACATTTCGGCGCGTGCAGAACAGACCGGATACGACAGCCTCTGGGTACAGGAACGGATCATCGGGGCAAGTCAGAGCCTTGAACCGCTGGCGCTACTGTCTTACCTTGCCGCCGTGACAGTGACGGCGCGTCTCGGCGTCTCGGTCCTGGTGCTGCCGCTCCGCAGCCCTCCTCAACTCGCGAAAACGCTGGCGACGCTGGACGTACTTTCGGCCGGCCGTCTGATCGTCGGCGTGGGCCTTGGCGGTAGTGATGCGGACGCCCCCGCGTACGGTATCGAACCCGGCCGCAGGGTCCTGCGATTTGTCGAGGCGCTGGGCGTGATGGACGCCCTGTGGAAGAACGATATCGCCGATTTCAGCGGGGAGTTCTACAACCTGTCTGGCGCTTCGATGGCGCCGA
>JAQBUX010000324.1 GCA_027623795.1 Chloroflexota bacterium | reverse complement strand
TCGCGGTCGGGGACTACATCCTGATCGACGAAGAAGGGGATGCCGACCCAGACGGCGACGCAGGCACCGTATTCTCGTACCACACCATCACAGGCATCGCCGATCCGGTTTTGACCGTGTCACCGGACATCGACAACACTTACACCGGGACGGCCTCCGTCACGGAAGAAGCGCCGTATGCCGTCGCCACTACGTGGTCGCCGTCTGTCGGCTCCGCAAGCTCCATCACTGCGGGCAACCACTTCCTGGTCAATCTCCAGGGCTTGACCACATCCGACAACGCGCTCGTAGAGGTGTTCAACGTCAACTCGAATGAACTGGTGAAGAACTACACGTTCCTGCACCGGGTCATCAACATCAAGGTCCTCTGTGACTCAGCCAGCTGCCCGACCGGAGTGGGCACGACGCCGTTCAGCGCCGCCGGCACGAACGGCGTGTGGCAGGACGCCGTTGACGCAGCGGGCGTAAAGATCAGCGAGTCCGACGACTTCCTGACGCTGACGAACGCTCGCCAGGCGTTCATCCTGCTCGGCGGCTACACCTACGCCCTGACGATCGACGGCGGCACGATGTTCACGATCGACGTCGTAACCGGCGCCGGCGACAGCCTGAGCCCGACGGACCTCGTCCAGTTGACCGCCCTGTAAGCGTCCATTGATCTGACGACGGACGACCGAACGACGATTCCAAAGATCAATTGAGGTCAGGGCCCACTTCAGAACCAGTGATTCTGGAGCGGGCGCCTGACCAGGCCGGGCGAGCACACGGGTATGAACACTCAGATAAAAAGTGTGAGAAAGCAGGGCGGGCAGTCCGGTATTGTCGCCGCTGTGGTTATCTTGCTCGCGGCGATCGTCAGCGTCGCCTCCTACGCCTCCACTGAATCATCCAGCACCCTTAACATCCTTGCCCTCGGAACAAGTTCAGGTGGAGTGGCGGATGTGGTGGACGTCGGGATCGATTTCAAAGCCACCAACAAAAAAGGCAAGAAGACCGAGGGCATCGTTATCTCGAGATTCGAGATGGGCCAGGCCTCCGACAGCGATAACTTCATCGCAGACGTTGTTTGGACAAACTCCAAGGACGTCAAAGGGATTCTCAAGTCACACGACGCATTCCTGTTCACAGGTCTGTACTTCATGGACTCTGATCAACAGAAAGCCTCAAACGGCGGTTACTCCGGGGACTGTGGCGATCAATCGCAACGAGAGACGAAGGACGTCGATCCTGAGGAGATGGGTGAACCTGCCGGACCAGACCAGAAGTTCTACCTGTGCCCGGACACGTCCCCGAACTCGTCCAAGGTGATGAGCAGCATCCTGCCAAACGCCGTGTTGACCTCCACTACGCCAGACAAAGCAAATATGTTCTTGCTCGCGGACATCCACAAGCCGCCGAAGAAAAGCGATCACGAGATTCCAGCCGGGTCTAACCCGGGCCAGGTGAAGAAACTCGAGTTCAACATCACGCTGAAAGCGATCTAGCGGATCGCATGACTCCGGTCCAGAACGCCCCCGCCGTGAATCGGCGGGGGCGTTCTGTGTTCGGTCGATTGGGGTTGGCGACGGCCCTGGCACCGGATTACGCATGTCGGGCTGGCGCACAAACGCGCATGCGCGTGACCGCGTGCCGAAACAGCGGTTGGCCTCCATTGCTCCGGGCGAGAAGGCGCGGGACGATCAACTCTTACGAGAGGAGTCTCGGCAAGCGCGTCGACGGATGCGTTGACCGTAGAGACGGCGCCATGCCGTACTTGCACAACAGAAACGCGATGACCACTGGTCGCAACACACACGATGCCGATGCCTGGTTGCGATGCGCCTGACGGGCATGTCACGGCGCCCGCTCATCGCACTTATGGCGATCGTACTTGCCGTCTCGATCGTCACGGTCTCCTCTTACGCGTCCGCCACTGAAGCCACAAACACACTCACGATTGTCCCCCTGTTCGCTCCAGGTGGGCCCGGCGGTGGCGGTGCGGCCGCCGTCATGACAGAGGTCGGCGAAGACTTCAAGTCGAACCCAAAACACGGCAAGAACGTGAAGGGACGGGTTTTAACCCAAATAAACATGCCACCGGGCATCGGGAACGCAAACCTGGTCATCGACCTCTTGTGGACCAACTCGATCGAAGTAACGGGGCCGTTGGCCAAGAGCAACGCTTTCCTTCGCACCGGGTTGTATTTCGCTGACACCGATCAACGCAAGGCAAAAGACAACAGTTACGCCGGTGACTGCGATGACCGGTCTCAACGTGAGTTCAAACTCGCCAACGTAAAGACCTACGTCTGCCCGGATACAACATCCACGGCACAACAAAACTTGAGCCAGTACCTCGCGAATGGAATCCTTGCATCGAGCGTCAACGGGCACTCGACGTTGTTTCTACTTGCTGACATTCCCAAAGTACCCAACCCCCCCGGGGACGACGGAGACGACGACGAGGGGGATGGGAACGACGATGACGACGACGATGGCGACCCCGAAGAAGAGGAGCCGGGGAGTGAGAGCCCGGGACAGATCAAGAAACTGGATTTCCACATCTCTCTGATCGCAATTTAAAAGACGCCGCTCAAGCGAATCAGGGCGCACTCCGCTGTACATATGACGAAACTTTTGAAGACATGCAAGACACGTGGTTTCAGGGCAAGTTTCCTGGGCCTTGTGTTGCTAATGGCGATCGTGGCGATGGCCGGTGGAATGCGCTCGGCGTCGGCGATGCCTGACTCGCTCGTTGTAAATCTGTCCGCCGGTCCGGGCACGGTCCTGGCCGATGGCGGCGTTTACGAGACCTTATTTCTCCGCCTGGAAGACGAGGCCGGTATACCCTTCCCGTTCCCCGCTGGCGGCGAGTCAGAGGTCTCGTTGTGGAGCTCAGATCCGACACTGTTTACCGTCCCTCCCACTCTCACAGTTCCGCCCGGGTCGGTCGCCGTTGCGATCCCCGTTCAAACCACGCTCAAGGCTGGTGAAGGCACCATCACGGCGGCTGTCAAACATGAGAGCGCCGCTTCTGTAACGTTGCAGACCGTGTCCGGCACCGGCGCCGAGCCTCCGTTCA
>JAQBUX010000323.1 GCA_027623795.1 Chloroflexota bacterium | reverse complement strand
CCCAGTACCGGCTCGTCTTCTTCGTATGAGTCGGCTTCTTCCGGCAAAATGAACTGAGGGTTGAGGATCGCCGGGATGCCGTCCTGCGGTAGCAAAGTGATGATCTCGAGCGTCCTGCCGGGCGATGTCGGGTCTCCGGAACGCCCCGGCACGATGACGATCTCACTGTCCGCCTGTCCAAGCTGGAGCGCGCCAGGTCCGCCAACCGCGACAAACACCCCGACCGCAACGGCCGCCAAACTCATAAATACATATGCCTTCGGAATCCCCAATTCGGGTTCAACGCTCCGTCCGGCGTCGGTAGGGGCCGCCACGTAAACGATTAGATGTATCCGATGGGGACCACGATTCCCGGATGACGCGATTCCGATTGCGCCGAGAACGCGATGCTAGAATCCATCTCCCCCGGGAACCGTCGCAACGCCCACCTGCCGCGCCGTTCCCAGCCACGTTCAAACCCCGTCCCGAGACTCCGGCCATTCGAATTACGAAACTCAGCCTCTCGAACTTCCGAAACTACTCGGAATGCGCGCTTGAGTTGGAACCCGGAATGACCGTATTTCAGGGGCCGAACGGGCACGGGAAGAGCAACTTGATGGAGGCCGTGTACATGGTCGCCATCGCCAAATCTCCGCGATCGTCCTCTGATCGGGAACTTCTCGGTTGGGATGTGGTGCAGAACGGCGGGCATGTACAGGTCGCCGGGGTTGCCCGCGACGATGAGCTCACCGTACAGGCGCAGATCGATTTTGACGTTATCCCTCGCACTCCGGAGCCCGGAAGCGGCGGCATGAGGCCCGCCCCTTCCGTGCGAAAGGAGTTGCGCGTCAACGGCATCCAGCGGTCGGCTGCGGAGTTCGTCGGTGCGGTCAACGTGGTGGCGTTTTCGGCGGACGATATCGAGTTGGTTTCCGGGGCGCCCTCGGTCCGGCGAAGATATCTCGACATCTTGATCTCACAGAGCGATCCGCCCTATCTGAAGATGATCCAGCGCTACGGCCGCGTCGTAAATCAACGCAACCACCTGCTCCGGCAGATGCGCGAGGGCCGGGTCGGCGCGGACGAGCTGGAGTTCTGGAACGACCGACTGGTGGAAGAAGGTGCGGCGATCATCGAGCTACGCGCGCGCGCCGTGGGCGGACTTTCGGAGGAGGCGGCTCCGCGGCATCTTGCCCTTTCCGGCGGCCGCGAGAGGCTGGGCGCGAAATATCGGCCGCGTATCACTCCAAACGCAGAAGACGGCCCTGACCAGATTCCTGCTTCAACATCCGAGCTGGCATCGATGATGCGCGACTCGCTGGAGAAGGCCCGCACACGCGAGATCGGCCAGGGCGCTACTGTGATCGGCCCTCATCGAGATGAGATCATCTTGACCCTTAACAACGAAGAGGCGGGCGCGTACTCCTCCCGCGGACAGGCGCGTACGATCGCGCTGGCCCTGCGTCTCGCCGAGGGCGCATTCGTCACGGCGGCAACAGGAAGGACGCCGATCCTCGCGCTGGACGACGTGCTATCGGAACTGGACGAGGCCCGACGCAGGCTGGTGCTGGAGAGCGTGGCGTCCTACGAACAGGTGTTAATCACGACGACCGATTACGACCGCGTGGAGGACTCGTTCCTCAAAGGCGCGGCCCGGATGAAGGTCGAATCCGGTCAGGTGACCCGTGTCGACGGCTGACCTCTCGGCCGCGATCGCCGCCGCGGCACGTGAGGTCGCTTCGAGTAGCTACGTGGTGGCGATGACAGGCGCCGGGATCTCGGTCGAGAGCGGCATCCCGCCATTCCGCGGCCCCGGCGGGTTGTGGACGAAGCACGGCGAGCCGTCTCACGAGGGTTACACGCGATTCCTGGAGAACCCTTCCGCGTGGTGGCGGCGTGAGATGGAACGCGCGGTAGAGCCCTGGGTGGCCGAGCTACGGCAGTCGGTCAGGAACGCCCGTCCGAATCCCGGCCACACGGCCCTGGCCGGGATGGAGAGCGCGGGATACGTGCGCTCGATCATTACCCAGAACATCGACGGGCTGCACACGGACGCCGGGACCTCGAATATCGTGGAGATCCACGGATCGAGACGCTATCTACGGTGTGTCGAATGTGGCGACCGGACGCCGAGGTCGTCGTTGTTCGCCACCGAAGTGGCGCCGCCTTGCCGGGTCTGCGGTGGGCCGGTCAAGTACGACTCCGTTCTTTTCGGTGAGCCGATCCCGCCCCGAGTCCTGGAAGCGGCCCGCCGGGAGACCGATCGCGCAGATTGCGTGATCGTCGTCGGCAGCTCATCAACAGTACGCCCGGCCGGTGGGCTGCCCCGCATTGCGCGCGCTAACGGCGCGACATTGATCGAGATAAACATTTCAGAAACCCGCCTGAGCGCCGATTGCGACGTCGTTATCCGTGCATCGGCCTCGGCAGCATTACCGGCCCTGCTGGCCGCCGTCCGCGGGTAGTCGCAGCCAGGACGCCGAGTCCCCTCGCCGGAATCGTCGTAGCTCGAACCCGGTGCGGGATCAGCGTCCGGCTCGGGCAGCGCCCGAGTGTCGCCCCGGAACTCGCCGGGGCATACAAGGCCCTCCGGCCGCCCGCGAGGGCAAAGCGGGGCCTTGCCCCCGGAGCCCGGACCCGGGTCTGGGTCTCATGCGACCGTCGTACGGAGTAAGATGCCCGAGCGCGCCGCCGGGCGATCGCATCAAGAGCCAGTTTCGGGGTCTATTCGATGACATCCCAGGAAGCACCAGCCCAGGAAGCGCTCAAGCGCGAGATCGACACCTATATCGCGCGAACTCCCCGGTCGCAGGCCCTCAACTCTGAGGCGGCCCGGTACCTGCCCGGCGGTGACTCCCGGAACTCGATCTACTGGCCTCCTTATCCCGCTTACATCGTGGGCGGCGACGGGACGCGCATAACAGACGCCGATGGCAATGTGCGGACCGATTTCATCAACAACATGACGACGCTGATCGTCGGCCACCGCCACCCGGACGTGGTCAAGGCGCTCCAGGATCAGGTCGCTGAGGGCTGGTCATACCCGGGACCGTCCCCATCCCAGGTCCGGTGGGCGCAAATCCTTGTCGAA
>JAQBUX010000021.1 GCA_027623795.1 Chloroflexota bacterium | reverse complement strand
TCCATATCAGGAGTACCAGGAGAAGACCGATCGTGTGATCCCGGTCTTCATCGCGGAAGCCAGGAACTAGACAACGATCTAGCACGCGCGGAGAGGCGCGAGGCACGGGTCCGGGATAACCGCGGCAAAAGCCGTGGGGCCGAAGTGGCCGGGTGGCCTCAACCGTCACTCCTCTTCAGATGATCGTCCGAAATTATCGGCAATCCAGAGCGGTCTGTGCCAAACGCGAGCCGACCCCGGTAGCCGGAGGGCCGCCGAGGTCGATATTCACGATCAGATTGGATGGTCGGGGCAGCAGGATTTGAACCTGCGACCTCCTGTCCCCCAGACAGGTGCGCTGCCAGGCTGCGCTATGCCCCGATGAAGTCGAGGATAGCACGCGGGCGGGCGCGAGGCGGTGGATGAATCCGTCGCGAATACGCGTTTGAGGTCAGCGAGTGAAGGGCGGATAGTCAGCCGCCCCTACGCGGGTGAACGTTTACGGGCGGCCGCGGCCATCGCAGGCGCCTGTGGCACGGCGGCCGATCGCGATCGACGACAGGCGGTCGTCGTAGTGGCCTGTGGCGCCGCGACCGATCGCGATTGACAATAGGCGGGCGTCGTGGTGGCTGTGGCACCGCGGCCAATGGCGGTTGGCGGTTGGCGCGCTTCGATGGATCGGCGCGCTGGTGCGTGGGCGAGGCCGGATCGTCATTCGCCCACCCCATACGGTGTGTTCGCTAGCGGGTGGCCGCCGCTGTGACGGGTTCAATCTGGTTGTCGTTGCGATCGAGACAGCGCCGGGCCGGTTGATATACTTCGAGTCTGCTCGTCCGGCATCTGTGGCGAAACGCACCGCGGATTCGGATCGGCCGTACGCTGCTCCCCGGCCCGATTCGGCTACACCTTCAGGCCGCCGGGCCCTCCGAAAACTCAGATGCCTGCGACCGGGCATCCCGGGAATCTCAAGACGCGACAACACTGGGCCGACGCCGAACCGCAGCTAAACCACAAAAGGATCCCGACCGTGCGCGACCTCCTTGGAGACATCTCGACACTTCGGCAACGCGTTGCCGCGATCGTGAGGCGACTTTGACTTGCCTGCACTTGAGACGCGCCTGAACGAGCTGGAGAAATCGGCGTCACAGCCCGGTTTCTGGGACGACACCCGCAACGCACAGGCGGTATCCCGGGAGATGGCGAGCGCACGGTCCGACCTTGACTCGTGGCGAGACGTCGAGTCACGAACCGAGTCGCTCGAAGAACTTGCCGAGATGGCGATCGAAGAGAACGATGAATCGCTCGCGGACTCCCTCCGAGACGACAACCAGGAGCTGTTGTCGCGTATCAAGAAGATGGAGTTCGCGGTCCAGCTTTCCGGCGAGTACGACGAGCAGCCCGCGATCCTCTCGATCAAACAGGGCGCGGGCGGAGTCGAGGCCCAGGACTGGGTCGAGATGCTGCTCCGGATGTACGTCCGCTGGGCGGACACGCGCGGCTTCAAGAACGCCGTTCTGGAATCGACCGTCGGAGAAGAGGCCGGGCTGAAATCAGCGACATTACAGATCGAAGGACGGTACGCGTATGGCTTCCTTAAGTCTGAACGCGGCGTCCACCGGCTTGTACGTCTTTCTCCGTTTGACGCCGACCACATGCGACACACGACCTTCGCCCTCGTCGAGGTGCTGCCTCAGCCGGAGGACCATGACACCAGCATCGAGATCGACTCGGACGATCTCAGGATCGATACATTCAGGGCGGGCGGTCACGGCGGGCAAAACGTCCAGAAAAACGACACCGCCGTGCGGATAACCCATCTGCCCACCAACATCGTTGTATCGGTTCAGAACGAGCGGTCGCAACTACAAAACCGGGCGGTAGCGATGCGCATATTGACCGCCCGGCTCCTGGATCTTCAGATGCAAGAGGTGGAGGCGGAACGGGTCAAACTCAAGGGCGCACACGTATCTCCCGAGTGGGGCAGGCAGGTGCGCAGCTATGTCCTTCACCCGTACCAGATGGTGAAGGACCACCGCTCCGGTTTCGAGACGGCCGACGCATCGGGAGTGCTCGAAGGGGACCTGGACGGCCTCCTGGAGGCGTATCTTCTGCACGCCGTCGGCGCGGTTTCGGAAGCTTAGGTCGCGTCGAACCGATGCCCCAAACCGGCCGGTGATGTAAAACGTAGTAGTTCCCAGATACAGATTTTTGAGTTACTAACCGGAACCGCCTGACCAACTGGGAACGACCAGATGGTGGGCGATACCGGACCATCCAGAAGGACGCCGCAAATAAATCGGCGGCGTCCGCCAGAACGAGGTGTCGAGGCGAATGCTTCGGAAGTTGATCGCATCGGGCTTAACCCTGCTACTCATCGGCGCGGTGGCGTGCAGCGGAGGCGGCGACGAGCCTTCGCTGGCCTCCGATGTCGCAGCTACGGCCGCGCCGTCCGGCGGGATAGAGATATCCCCGGCGTTAGGCGGCAATCCGACGCCGACTGCGAGCGCAGCGCAATCCGTACTGGACGACAAATCGGGCGGCACGCTCAAGATACTCGGCGGCGACCCTCCGACGCTTGATCCAGCCCTGGTGAGCGACACGTCGTCTGCGCGAATCATCCTCGAACTGTTCTCCGGGCTTGTCCGTCTGGACAACAATCTCCAGATCGTCCCGGACGTCGCGGAGACCTGGGCCATCACCGAGGGCGGGACGGTCTACACCTTCACCATCCGGGACGATGCCCGCTTTAGTGACGGGACGCCGATAACCGCGACCGACTTCAAATGGGCGATCGAACGCGCTGCAAACCCGGACACCGAATCGACCGTGGCGGAGCTTTACCTGGCCGACATCGTCGGGATTCAACAAATCATCGACGGTAACGCAACCTCAGCGTCCGGCGTCGAGGTGCTCGACGACAAGACGCTCAGGTTCCGTATCGACGCCCCGAAGGCCTACTTCCTGGCCAAGCTCACCTACCCGACGGCGTTCGCCCTGAAGCGTGACAACGTCGAGAGCGGCGGACGGACGTGGACGGACAATCCGGTCGGGAGCGGGCCTTTCCTGCTCGATGAATACCGGATCGGCGAGCGGCTGGTACTTGCCCGCAACGAGAACTACTACGACAGACCGCCATACCTCGACAAGGTGGAGATAAATCTGGCGGGCGGCGTCGCCATGGCGATGTACCAGGCGGACGAGATCGACCTGACCGGCGTCGGACTGGCGGACCTGGACCGGGTACAAGACCCGAACGACCCTCTCAACCAGGACCTTGTCAGGGTTCCGCCCGGCTTCACGACAAGTTACATCGGCTTCAACGTCGACGAGCCGCCGTTTAACGACGTCAAGTTCCGGCAGGCGTTGGCCCACGCCATCGACAAGGACCTTATCGCCGAGCAGGTGTTCGCCGGGCTGGTCCGGCCGGCGGACGGCGTATTGCCGCCTCTGTTCCCCGGCTTCAATGACGGACTCGACGGTCTCGAGTTCGACCCGGAGAAGGCGCAGCGATTGCTGGCAGAATCGTCATACCCAACCCTGAGCGATCGCGACAAGCGCATCGTCGTCACGACGCAGGGAACGGGCGGCTCGCCGAGCCTGTCTATCGAGGTGATGGCGGATATGTGGAGCCAGACGCTGGGGGTCGAGGTCGACATCCAGCAGGTGGAGTTCGCCACGTACCTCCAGGACCTGTACAGGAACCGACTCCAATCGTTCTTCGGCGCGTGGGAGGCGGACTACCCGGACCCGCAGGACTGGATCGACATCCTGTTCCACAGCGAGAGCCCGCGCAACGACGGCAACTACTCGAACCCGGACGTCGACCGACTTGTCGAGCAGGCGCGGACCGAGCAGGATGTCGTGCTCCGGACGCAGCTGTATCAAGAAGCGGAGCAGTTGATCATCGACGACGTTGCATGGCTCCCGGTCTGGTGGGACACGCAGGGACTCGCGCTGATCAAGAGCCGCGTGCAGGACTACAACTTCCTGCCGATGACGATCGAGATCTTCAAAGACGTCTGGATCAACGAGTAGAGTCCGGTTAAATCCGGGCCGTCCCTTAGCTGGACCCTGAATCGGGGATCCTGAATCGAACACCGGACGGCCGGTTGACCGCAGGCCGCCGCTGGAGGCACAGTCCCGCACATGCTCGCCTACATCGTGCGGAGACTGCTCTGGACGCCCGTACTGCTCGTGATCGTTTCGGCGATCGTGTTCGCGCTCGGGCATTACGGCCCGGGCGACCCGGTGCAGATCCAACTTGGTCAGCAGTTCACGGAAGAGCGGGCTGAACGGCTCAAAGAGTCACGAGGGCTAAACGACCCGGTCTACGAGCAGTACGGCCGCTACGTCTGGAACGCGCTCCACTTCGACTTCGGCGAGAGCTTCCAGTTCCAGGGCCGGGGCGTGTCGGAGCTCCTTGGTCCAAAGCTCAAGGTCTCGGCACAGCTATTTCTGGCGGCTTCCATTATCACGATCGGTTTCGGCGTGCCGCTGGGGTATTACAGCGCTTTGAAGCAGGGCACGTGGGTGGATCCTGCTGTCGTGTCCAGCGCACTGGTCCTGTACGCGATTCCGGTCTTCTTAACGGCGCCCGTACTAATCATCCTGTTCGCTTTGAAACTGGACTGGGTTCCGGTTTCGGGATGGGGTGGACTGTTCGATACGCAGGTGATCCTGCCCGCCCTGACTATTGGAGTCCCGGGTATCGCCGTGTTTACCCGAATCATGCGCGCCAGCACCCTGGACGTACTGGGACAGGACTTCGTCCGGACCGCCCGAGCAAAAGGCGTGCCGGAGCACGTTGTCAATTACCGCCACGTGGGTCGCAATGCCTTGATACCCGTGCTTACGATCATCGGGTTCTCGCTATCGGGGTTACTCGGCGGGGCGTTGATCGTCGAATTGATTTACGGAATTCCGGGTGTCGGCCGGTTCGCCCTGGACGCGATTTTCGCGCGCGACTTCCCGGTGATCATGGCGCTGTCTTTGATCGGCGCGGCGTCGCTCGTTATCGCCAATCTCGTGGTCGATATCCTCTACGCCGTCGTGGACCCGCGGATCAGGTACCAGTAACGCAATGAACGGAGATGACACGAGACCTGGTACCACAGCCGCTGGACTCTACGCCTCGCGTTCGGCAGACATCACAAAGGTGACGGTGGTGTTCCGGGAGTTTACCGGTACCGGCGGCCGGGTCGGCCGCCTTGGATACGCCGGCCGACTGGCGGCCGTGGCGATCATTGTTGGGCTCGGACTCAGCCTGGTGTCGGTCGGGTCGGCGTCGCCTGCGCCGGTCGGATCCCTGGTCACGCTGTTCGGATTTGTCGTCTTCATCGTCGCGGCCGTCGTCGGGTTCGGAGCTTCGGCAAGACGATTTCACGATTTCGGTTGGAGCGGCGGGGCGGCTCTTCTGATGTTGATTCCGGTAGTGGGTTTCCTTGCCGCCGCGTTCCTTCTTTTCCGGCCGGGCCACGTCGGGTCAAACTCGCACGGCAACCGTCCCGAGGGCTTACTCGTGGGATTCCCGGTCGGTGCGCTTGGGGTCGGACCCCTCAGCGCTGCCTGGCGTCGATTGCGCCGCAAAAAGATCGCCATGACGGCGCTCGCGATCATCGCGACCCTGTACCTGGCCGGAACTCTCGCTGGACCGGTCACCACCCAGTCCTACTCCGAGACCGACCTGTTCCACACGCAAGAAGGCCCGACCGCCGATCATGTCCTCGGCACCGATCGGCTGGGACGGGACATCTTCACGCGCGTGATCTGGGGCGTTCAGACGACGGTCATCATCACCGTCATCGGGGTGCTGACGGGCGGGATTGTGCTCGGCATATCGCTCGGTCTCGTGGCCGGTTACTTCGGCGGGAAGATCGACGCCGTCATCATGCGTGTCGGTGAGGTCGTGGCGGCGTTCCCGGATATTTTGCTGATCATCCTCATAGCGGCGACTCTGCGGCCGCGCATCGTGGAGTGGGCGCGCGATTTCGAGGATTGGAGCGGCTGGGACGGGATCGTCGATTCCGGGGCGATCGACTACTTTGTTGTGACGATCGCCGTGGTGCCGTTCGCATGGTTCGGGATGATGCGGCTTGTGCGGGGACAGGTGCTCGCGATTCGAAACGCCGATTACATAGAGGCAGCGCGGGCGGTAGGTGTGTCGACGCCTCGACTGCTGTTCTCTCACATTCTGCCGAACGTGATAGGGCCGATCATAGTCACGGCGACTTTCGGACTCGGCGCCGTGGCCGGGGCCGAGCTTTTCCTCAGTTTCCTCGGGATCGGCGTCCAGCCGCCCCGGCCAAGCCTGGGGTTCATGATCTCCGACGTGACGGGCCGCGGGACGGCGGTCGTGTCCGTCCTGCGGAATCATCCCGAACAGTTACTGGCGCCGGTCGCCGTAATCTGGCTTCTGATCTTCTGTTGGAACCTTCTCGGCGACGCGCTGAACGACGCGTTCAATCCCAGGACGAGATAGGGGAAGGCGAACAGGCGCGATACGTAGCGCGGCCCACCTCCAAAACCCTCCTCGCTACGAGGGAGGAGGCAGCGTATGGCTCTCTCGTGGTCCAGGAGGGGAGCCGTGTGGGGGGGCGGGCATAAGCGCGGTGCGCGTCAACACATGGAGGCGCGCAACGCAGCCCGTCCGCATTCGCATCTTGGCCGCTCCCGCGTCCGCCTGTTGCGATAGAGTTCCTCGATGCCGCCCGGCGCACGGAGTCGCGGCTTCACGAGGGGGCGGACATATTCGTCTTGCGATTGGAGGAACCCAGTGGCCGTGGCCGATGTCAAAGCTTTAACGTTCGACGTGTTCGGGACGGTGGTCGACTGGCGCGGCAGCGTCTCTCGTGAGATCGCTGCCCTCTCAGCGGACCGCGGCCTGGACCTGGACGCCGACCTGTTCGCCGACGAATGGCGTGCCGGTTACGGACCTGGCATGAACAAGGTTCGTACCGGAGAGTGGCCGTGGATCGGCATCGACGGCGTACACCGTCGCCGCCTCGACGAGCTGCTCGTACGGTTCGGCGTCGACGGGTTGACCGAACAGGAGATCGACCATCTGAACCGTGTCTGGCACAGGCTTGACCCGTGGCCGGAGGCCGTCGAGGGGCTGACCCGGCTGAAGAGCAGGTACATCATCTCGACGCTGTCAAACGGCAGCGTCGCCCTGCTCACCAACATGGCCAAGCGCGCCGGTCTGCCGTGGGACTGCGTGCTTTCGTCCGAGCTATCCGGCCACTACAAGCCGGACCCGGAGTCGTATCTGAAGGCCGCAGAGTTGCTCGGACTCGAGCCGAACGAAGTGATGATGACGGCGGCCCACCCCGGGGACCTGCGCGCCTCGGCGGCCGTGGGCCTGCACACCGCATTCGTCCGCCGTCCCGATGAGCAGGGCCACGGCACAGGTCTGGCGAATAAGCCGGACCTGGAGTCAGACCCGTCTTTTGATTTCACCGCCAGCAGCTTCAACGATCTCGCGGATCAACTGGGATGCTGAGACGGAGCAAATTGGACGATTCTCGGGATTGATGTCCCGACTCGCCGCGCCCCCCTCCCGTGAGATGTAAGCCAGCGTGCGCAATCGCGGTTGTAGGGGCGGTCCTCGGGCCGCCCCCGGGCGGGGCGAGCCCCGCCCCCACGCGGCTTCCCGGGCGACACGCGTCCTGAGGCTCTCGAAGGACCGGCCACTCAACGACATCGTAGGAGCCAGACCTCGGGCCGCCCCGGGCGGGGCAAGCCCCACGCCTACAGCGTTGTGGCATGTCGGCGCCACGGCTGAGCGCGCACGCTCGCCTTTGTTGGTAGGATTGCACCGGTCTCCGAATCGCCCCGGAATCACGACGATTTCCCGGACTCTCCTCCTAAGGACGTGAACGTGACTTTCTTCCACTCCCGCCGCTCATCGGTAGTCGCCCGTAACGGCGCGGTCGCCACAAGCCAACCGCTGGCCGCCCAGGTCGGACTTGATATCCTGAAAGCCGGGGGTAACGCCGTCGATGCGGCGGTCGCCACGGCCGCCGCGCTCAACGTGCTGGAGCCGATGTCCACCGGAGTCGGCGGCGACATGTTCGCACTCGTCTGGAAAAACGACGAGAAGCGGGTACGGGCGTTAAACGGCAGCGGCCACTCCGCATCAGCCGCGAACCGCGACGATGTGGTGCGACGCGGCCACTCCGGCATCCCGACAGAGGGCCCGGACGCTGCTTTCTCGGTCTCGATCCCCGGCACGGTGCACGGCTGGGAAACCCTCCTCAAAGAGGACGGGACGATGACCCTAGCGGAGGTGTTGAAGCCGGCCATCAAGTACGCCCACGAGGGCTACGGGGTCAGTGAGATAATCGCCAACCAGTGGCAGGCCTCTGAAGAGAAGCTGGCGGCCCGGCCTTCCGGCAAGGAGATGCTGCCGAACGGACGTGCGCCAAAATACGGCGAAGTCGTACATCTGCCGGAGCTCGCACGCACGCTCGAGGTGGTCGCTGAAGGCGGCAGCGAAGCGTTCTACAAAGGCGAGATCGCCAGGAAGTTGTCCGATTTCATCCAGTCCGAGGGCGGGTGGATCACGACGGAAGACATGGCCGCGCACCACTCGGACTGGGATGTCCCGATCCACACCGAGTACCGGGGGGTGGACGTCTGGGAGTGCCCGCCCAACGGCGACGGCATCGCCGCCCTGATGGCGCTCAACATCGCCGAAGGTTTTGACATCTCGGGCATGGGATTCCAGTCACCCGACGCATATCACCACTTGATCGAGTCGATGCGACTCGGCTTCAGCGACGCGCTTGACTACGTGGCCGACCCCCGCGTCACGGAAGTTCCGATCGGAATGCTCCTGGACAAGGACCGCGCAGCGGAGCAACGCTCCCGCATCACCGGCGGGCGGGCGATGGAAAAGGTCGGCTCAGGTATGCCCTACCCCAACTCCGACACGGTGTACCTCACCGTGGTCGACGGTGACGGCAACGCATGTTCGTTCATCAACAGCCTGTTCAAAGGGTTTGGCAGCGGCATGGTCGTGCCGACGACCGGCATCGCACTTCAGAATCGTGGGGCGCTGTTCTCTCTGGACTCGAACCACGCGAACTTCCTGAAGGGTTCAGCGCGGCCGTTCCAGACCATCATCCCCGCCATGGCGACCCGCGACGGCGAGATGTGGCTCAGCTTCGGCGTGATGGGCGGCTTCATGCAGCCTCAGGGCCATCTGCAGATGATCTCAAACATGGTCGATTTCAACCTCGACTCGCAACAGGCCCTGGATGCGTTGCGCTTCCGTGTGTTCCTCGAGTCCGGGACGGTCGGCCTTGAAGCCGGAGTAGACCCTGACACGGTGAAAGAATTGAAGCGCCGTGGTCACCAGGTCAGAGTTGATGACGGTTACGACCGCGTTGGTTACGGCGGCGGCCAGATCGTGTCACGCGACCCGGACACCGGGGTGTTGATCGCCGGTTCCGAGCCGCGAAAGGACGGGGCGGCGGTCGGATACTAAGATCGCCAAGAGCGAGGATTCGCCGGTCACAGCGACGCGACCCACCTCCAAACCCTTCGTCAAGCTCAGGGCAGGCTCTCCTTCCTCCCAGGAAGGAGGCCTCGTGTGACCCCTCCTAATATAGGAGGGGGTTCGGGGGTGGTCACCCAAGGTCAATAAACAGAACGGCAGACGCATGAAGATCGGATTCATCGGACTCGGCAATATGGGCAGGCACATGGCGCGGCACGTCCTCGAAGGCGGCCACGAACTGGCGGTGTTTGACCTCAACCGCGAGGCCGGCCGGTCGCTTGAAGAGGCTGGAGCGACCTGGGCGACCAGCCCCGCTGCTGCTGCCCGCGGCGCCGACATCGTCTTTACGTCCCTGCCGATGCCCGCAAACGTTCTCGAGGTAGCTTCCGGCGAGGGCGGAGTGCTATCCGCGATTTCCCCCGGCGCGGTATTCGTAGACCTCAGCACGATCGACCCCGATACCGCGGTCACCCTGGATGCCGCGGCACGCGCCGCGGGAGCGCACGCCCTCGACTCCCCGGTGAGCGGCGGCACGATCGGAGCCGACAAGGGCGACCTGTGCCTCATGGTGGGCGGCGACCGCGACGTGTTTGAGCGGGTGGCGCCGGTCTTAAACCTGATAGGGGACGCCGAGAAACTCGTGTACTGCGGTGGGATCGGCACCGGATCGATCTGCAAGCTGGCCAACAACCTTGTAGGTTTGAGCACCGGAGTCATCCTGTCCGAGGCGTTCGGCATGGCGATGAAGGCGGGGGTCGATGCGAGAACGCTTTACGACGTGATCACGGCGTCTTCAGGCGATAGCGCGGCCCTGCGCGGCTGGGGCACGTCGATCCTCAAAGGCAACTTCGAGCCCGGGTTCATGGTGGACCTGGCGGCCAAAGACGTTGGTCTGGCTACCCAGCTTGGACGTTCCCTCGGCTTGCCGATGGAAGCGGCGAACCTTGCGCAACAGCGGTTCATCGAGGCGCAACGCCGCGGCTGGGGCCGCGATGCAACTCCGGCAATCGCACGTATCCAGGAAGAGCGCGCCGGCGTCGAGTTTCGGTTTCCCGAGGAAGACTAACCAACAGGTCGAGTTTCCCGTCGTCATGTTGCTTGCGGGCGCGGGCCTCAGCCCGCCCGAGGGATCACTCCGAGCGCGGTGCGTCACATCGCGGTTGCCCCGCATACCCGCATAGCAGCGTCCTGCAATGTCCGCCCGTCGACTTGTACCGGTTTGATTCTGATTCCGATGAGCCCGGGGCGCGTATTGCCGAGGCCGTCTCACAAATCTCCTCGCCCGGCCGGGTGCCCTTCGGGCGCGAACTGCGAACTAAGGTGAGGGAAGAGTGTCCGTCGTGGAATCGCGTCCGATGGCGATATTTGGGACAGCCTCTGCCGTGCGCCTCTGCCGCTGCAGGCGCACCGCCGTTCGGGATATCTCGAAGCCGACGGGTGAACAGGTCGACATCCTCTTCACCCGCTTCCGCCTGTTTACCTCCCTTTAGTCTACTTTTATAGAATGTACGGTAGTTAACTTCCCTATTTGGTAACGGCGGGTATATCTGTCCCCGCTTTCTTCAAAGTGAGATATCGATGGCCAGCCTGAAAGTGCGAGACATCGCAGCCCGGCTAAACGTGAGCGAAAAGACCGTCTACAAGTGGCTGACGCAGGGCCTCATCCCGGCGACCAAGCTGGGGCGGACATGGGTCGTTACCGATGAGGCGCTGGAAGCGGTACTTTCGCCACCCCCCCGGGGCCGCAACGCGCCATCAGCGGCCGCGTCATCGCCATATTCTGGTCGGCCGCACGAGGTGACTCGCGATACCGGGGCGGAGCGGGAACTCGACACGTTAGGCAAAGTTAGCGCCCTTGCGGAGGGAGCGATACGGACCGGCATCGAGGGCGTGCTGCTGCCGAGGAGCGAGAGCGAGGAGACGAAGCGCGCCATCGGCGACGCGCTTGAAGAGGCGCACGGCGAGGTGCTTCTCCACGGCATCGGCCTGCGAGAATTCTTCGGCGATACGGACTACACGCCGGCGCTCCGCCGCATGATGATCGAGGACAGACCTGTTTCCGTGAGGGCGCTGCTCGTGGATCCCCTGAGCAACTTTGCGCACGCCCGCGCAATCGCCGAGATCGGCGCGCAGTTCGTGGACGAGTCCAGCTTTCGGGCGGGACCGCTGTTCGGCGACAGTTGGCGGAGTTTGAACGTAATTTCCTCGCTCCGGAGGGCGTCGCGGGAGGGCAAGCGTTCCGCCATAGACGTTCGATTCGCCGACCACTGGCCTTCCGTTTACATGGTGATGACGGACAGTTGTTGTTTTGTCGAGACGTACCACTTCGGGAGGCCTGTGTCCGGGCCCGACGGCACGTCGATCGATGGCCTCGTCCCGATCCTCAAGCTGTCCTCAGATGCGCCTTACTACCGGCTATTGCGAAGCCATTTCGATTACCTCTGGAGCGGGGCGAACCCGTATATAACGGTCCAGACGCTGGAACAGGTCGCGGAGGCCGTCAAGGTGAGCATCTAGAAGGCGGGCGAATCCGAGTCCGTCCGCACGAATGTCAGTGAGGCTCCGTCGCCCGCGTCACCCGTGAGCGGAGGCCTGCCCGAGGCGAATAGTCGAGGGTGTATCAGTCATTCGCCTCCGGTCGATGTCAATCGACCCTTGCCGCGAGCGCCAAATTAAGGGTGCGAGATGTGCGGTTCCGGAACTTTACCGAACCATCTTGTGGAGTAAACCACCCAACCGGGCGTCGACATGTCCCTAACATCTGCCCTCATAGCACCAAAAATCGCGCCGCACGCGAGCCGAGCTGAATCGCAACACGTCAGGGGTCAGAAACATTGGGCAAGATAAACGTCGCCGTGGTGGGTGTGGGCAACTGCGCCTCTTCCCTCATCCAGGGAGTGCACAAATACCGGGAAGCTGAAGAAGGGGTCGACATCCCCGGAATAATGCATACCGTTCTCGGGGAGTACCACATCGGCGATATCGACATCGTCGCCGCGTTCGACGTCGACTCGGACAAGGTCGGCAAGGACCTTTCCCAGGCGATCGTCTCGGGACAGAACAACACAGTGAACTTCCACGAAGTTCCGCACACGGGTGTTACCGTCGACCGCGGGATGACGCATGACGGAATCGGCCAGTATCTCTCCGACGTGATCAAGGTGAACCACGACCCGTCTACCCCGGGCGGGCAGACGGCCGACATCGTGAACATCCTGCGCGAACGCCACGTCGACGTGATGATCAGCTACCTCCCCGTCGGTTCGGAGGAGGCGACCAAGTGGTACGTCGAACAGGCGTTGGCGGCCGGAGTCGGCTTCGTCAACTGCATCCCGGTGTTCATCGCCAGAGAGCCGTACTGGCAGAAGCGATTCGAGGACAGGGGCCTGCCGATCGTCGGCGACGACATCAAGTCACAGGTCGGAGCCACGATCATCCACCGCGTTCTGACCAGGCTGTTCGAGGATCGTGGCGTTCAACTCGACCGCACTTACCAGCTCAATTTCGGGGGCAACACCGACTTCTTGAACATGCTTGAGCGCACCAGGCTCGTCTCAAAGAAGATCTCCAAGACGGCCGCGGTGAAGTCACAGCTCGAGCAGGAGATTAAGACGGACGATGTCCACATCGGCCCGTCCGACCACGTGCCGTGGCTCAAGGACCGCAAGTGGGCTTACATCCGCCTGGAGGGCACATCATTCGGCGACGTCCCGCTCAACGTTGAGCTGAAGCTTGAGGTCCACGACAGTCCAAACTCCGCGGGCGTCGCCGTGGACGCCATCAGGTGCGCGAAGATCGCTATGGATAACGGCGTATCGGGCGCAATTCAGGCGCCATCCGCGTATTTTATGAAGTCTCCACCTGTACAGTACACCGATGACGAAGCCCGCCAGATGGTGGAGCTATTTGCGGGCGGCGAGATGAAGCCCGAGAATAACTTCACCCCGCGAAAGTTCAGCGGCATACCGGACAAGACCCAGAGAGCGCGCTCCTAAGAACGTCAATCCGCAAGATGAAGGCGCCGCCGGGCACGCGTAACACGTAACAAGGGAGGACGAGCCGATCAAGATCGCTCTGGTATCCCCCTACGACTTCGCGTACCCGGGAGGCGTCACGTCCCATATCGGTCGTCTCGCCGATCAGTTCGTGGAGCGCGGACATGACGTCCAGGTCCTGGCCCCGTATTCCGGGGACCCGACGACGGTCGAGAGATACGAGGTCGTGTCTTGCGGGAGGCCCGTGCCTCTTCCGGTCGGCGGCTCCGTGGCCCGCGTATCGCTGTCGATGTGGAAGCGCCCGAAGATAAAGACCCTGTTGCGCACGGGCGGATTCGACGTCGTGCACATCCACGAGCCGTTCGCCCCCGTTACGCCAAACCTGGTGGCCCGGACCTCACCTGCGCTGACGATCGGCACGTTCCACGCATTCAACGAGCACAACCACCTTTACCGGGTGTCGAAGTACATGCTGCGTCCAACGCCGCACCAACTTGACGGATGTATTGCCGTATCGAACGCCGCACGACGGTACGTAAACAAGTTCTACCCGGACGACTACGAAGTGATCCCGAACGGTATCGACTTCGATCGATTCGCAACGCCGGGACCCGTGTTGGAAGAGTTTGATGACGGCCGCCCTAACATCGTTTTCGTAGGCAGGCTTGAGAAACGGAAAGGGCTTCGCTATCTGCTTAGCGCGTACGCCTCACTCAAGTGGGACTATCCCGAGTTACGCCTGATCGTCGTCGGGCCGGGTGAACCGGACGCTGAATCCCAGCGCGTGATGGGCGAGCGCAACCTCACGGACGTGGTGTTCACCGGCCAGGTATCTGACGAGTTGCTCCCGAGCTACTACCAGGCTGCGGACATCTTCTGCAGTCCGGCGACCGGCCGTGAGAGTTTTGGCATCGTATTACTGGAAGCTATGGCGGCCGGGGTGCCGATCGTCGCATCAGACATCGAGGGATACCGGGACGTCGTTTCTCACGGCGACCATGGGCTGCTCGCCCGGCCGAGAGACGAAACGGCGTTGTCGGGAGCGATCCGCACCTTACTTGAGGACCCGGCCAGCCGGCTCCAGATGGGGGCCGCCGGACGTCAAACGGCATGGGAATACCGGTGGCCCGCTGTTGCGTCGCGCGTCCTGGACTTCTACTCACGCACCGCCGCCCGGCCCGCAATGGCCGAAGCCAAATAACGACCCGCATGCCCAGCGTCCAGGACGCCCGTTACGCCCTGCGCGGCAAAATAGCCCGTTGGTTCGAGGAGCCGGTATCGACGGGGCTAAGTAAACTCGGGGTCACGCCAAATCTGGCTACCCTGATGGGGACGGCGATCGCGGTGGGCGCCGGCGCAGCGGCGGCGGACGGAAGATTTGTGCTCGCGGGCGTCCTTGTGGTCCTCGGCGCGGTGTTCGACATGCTTGATGGCGGCATCGCCAGGCGGACCGGCAAAGTTTCGCGCGGCGGAGCGCTGCTTGACTCGGTCTTGGACCGAGTGTCGGAGGGCGCCCTTCTTCTTGGACTCCTCATTTACTACACACGCGTGGCGAGCTTCGATCAGACGCTTGCCGTACTCGCGTTCGTTGCGTTCTCTGGATCGATGATGGTTAGCTACGTGCGCGCGCGCGCTGAGGGCCTCGGTCTGAAGGGCACGGCCGGATTCGCGACAAGGCCGGAACGGGTTGTCGTCGTGGCGGTCACACTCGTGATCAGCCAACCGGACTGGGGTCTCTGGATCCTGGCGATAGCCACGCCCCTCAGCGCAGCACAGCGATTCTGGGCCGTCTGGCGGATCGCCGACGACGCCGATTGACGGCGAGCGCGATGAGATATGGTCACCGTCGAACCCGGTCGTCCGGTCGCGACGTATCACGTTCCGCGCCGACATCAGGATGATAGTTAGAGGAAACGCCGTGAGGCGAAACTGGACGACACGCGCGCCACTTCGGCTGTCGATTACGGTCGCGGCATTGGCGCTCGCAATTTTCGGCCTTGTCGCTGGGGCTGACGACCGCGCCCGGGCACAGGCGCCATCCGTTGATATCCTCAGCATCTCGGCCGAAAGCAGGCTCCCTGACGGCATCCTGTTCGCGGCCGATGTGATGGGCGACGTTGAAGAAGTGTCGGTCCGATTCTCGATCGAAGGCCGTCGCGCGACGCAGTACGACTACCTCGAGTTCGGCGAAGGCGTGTTGTCCGGACCGGACACATCGGCCCACGCCGAGCTTTTCTATCGAACGGACACGCTGGCCCGTTACCTCCCCCCGGGCGTCGTCATGGAGTATCGGATCGAGGTCCTGGATTCAGGCGGCAATCTGCATGAGTCGGACCCTGTCAAACTGATACTGACAGACTCACGATTCGAGTGGGACACGGTGTCGCGTGACGGCGTGACTGTGTACTACCACGGTCCGGTCTCGACACGGGCCAACTCGCTACTGGACGCTTCACTCCAGACCATCGAGAACATGACACCAGTCCTCGGCATTCCAGATGACGGCGCCCCGATCAATGTCACGATGTTCAACAACATTGCAGAGATGGTCGACGCCACAGCGGCCCGCAGCGGGGCGATCTCACGGGAGTTGATCACCGAGGGACAGGCGTTCTCCGACGAGAACGCCGTCATCGTTCTGGGCGGCAGCGCGCGCGCCACCGGGACGATGTCGCACGAGTTGACCCATATCCTGCTGAGCAGGGCTGTGACCGGCGCCCGCGTTTCCATTCCGACGTGGCTCAACGAAGGGCTCGCAGAGTTCGGGAATATCGACCCCGGGCTCGCATACGATCGCTACCTGGAGTGGGGGATCGACACAAACCGGATAGCCCCGCTCACGTCGCTGGACACGTTCCCCGGCGATCCAGACCTCATCATCGTGAGCTATGGGCACGCACGAGATGTGGTCACGTTCATGGTCCAGACGTTCGGTCCGGACAGGATGGCCGAGTTCCTGGCCGAGTACAACACAAGCCGAAGGTTCGACGCCTCTATGGAAGCCGTCTACGGCTTCGACCGCCGCACTCTGGACACAATGTGGCGTGAATCTGTCGGCGCTGAACCGCTGGTGGAGCAGCAGGTCGCTCTGCTCCCGACGGCGCAACCCCTCCCGACCTTCGTGCCGTACACGCTTGACAACATCGGGGCTGCCCCGACATCGACGCCGGCGCCTCCGATATCGGAGGAAACCGTTTCGGAACCGAACGCAACCCCGGCGCCCGCAGCCACATCAGAGCCCGATCGCGTCGGTGGTTCCGGCGGCGGCTGCTTCGCCGCGGGTCCAGGCGCGCCGATCGAAGGCGGCTTCGCTCTGATCATCCTGGCGGTCGGATCGGCGGCAGCGTATCGCACGGTGCGCGGCAAGGTCGCGAGTTAGGCGCCTGACCGGGTGATCCTTCTTTTGCGAGCCGAGTCTCGTTGATGGGCACACTTCGCTGACCCGTAGCCGGATTTAGCCCGCGTGAAGGATCGCCTGAACGGTCCGTTGGCGGTCATTCAAGCCTAAAAATTAACCGCGCCGTCACGCCCTTGTAATACTTCTGAAACATGCCGCACATAGTGTGACGCTCCAAGGTCCGTGCACCCCCCAGTGGTGCGCGGTTGGCAACTATCGCAGGAGGGTGACGATATGGATTCCGGTAACGTCGCGTGGATGCTGATGGCGTCCGCGCTGGTGTTGTTCATGACGCCAGGGCTTGCGTTCTTCTACGGCGGACTTGTCCGCGGCAAGAACGTGGTCAACATGATCATGTACAGCTTCGTGTCGATGGGCGTCGTCAGCATCGTCTGGCTGCTCTGGGGCTTCTCGCTCGCGTTCGGGAGTGGCAACGAGATCATCGGTAATTTCGACCACATTGGATTTCAAGACGTCGATCCGAATCTCGGGCCGGCCGAGTCGAACTCGATGCTGTTCGCCATCTTCCAGATGATGTTTGCGATCATCACGCCGGCGCTCATCACGGGCGCCATCGCAGAACGGTTCAAGTTCTCCACGTATCTGATCTTTCTGGTGCTGTGGATCACCTTCGTCTACGCCCCGATCGCGCACTGGGTATGGGCCTCAAACGGCTGGCTCTTTGAGCTGGGTGCGGCGGACTTTGCCGGCGGAACGGTTGTCCACATCAACGCCGGAATGGCGGCGATCGCCGCTGCATGGCTGGTCGGCAAAAGGCGGGGCGTGGAACGCGGTGTGGAGCCGCACAACGTTCCTTACGTGATTCTGGGCGCGGCGATCCTCTGGTTCGGCTGGTTCGGGTTCAACGCCGGCAGCGGCCTGGCGGCGGACGGAATCGCGGTGAACGCGTTTTTCGTGACGAACATGGCCGCTGCGGTGGCGGGAATGACCTGGGTGATCTTGTCCTACATTCAGAACGGAAAAGCGAGCGCGGTAGGCGCAGCGACTGGCGCTGTCGCCGGACTGGTGGCGATAACGCCGGCGTCCGGTCTGGTCGGGCCGATGGGCTCGCTCGCAGTCGGCTTCGGCGCCGGCGCTCTGACCTACGTCGCCGTGTTGTACAGGCACAAGCTTGGGATCGACGATGCGCTTGACGTATTCGCGGTCCACGGCGTGGGCGGCATCTGGGGTGCGATTGCGACAGCGATCTTCGCGATGGGCGGGGTGGGAGTTGTGGACGGCGAGTTCGAGCTGCTCGGCGACAACGTTGTCGCCGTGATCGCTACTATGGGGTACTCGTTCATCGTCACTCTCGTGATCCTAAAGATCCTGGACATCATTCCCGGACTCGGATTGCGGGCCACAGAGGCCGATGAAGGCAGTGGTCTGGACATCTCGCACCACGGCGAGCGGGCGTACGTCTCGGACGGCGCAGACTAAGTGGCCTGAACGGGTTACCGACCTGACAACACTAACGGTTCAGGGACCGGACTAAACTTCGGTTCCTGAACCGACAACCCGGCGACCCTGTCGAGAGGGTGTAGAGAAAATGATGATTAAAATCGAGGCCATAGTCAGGCCTGAGAGGATTAATGACGTGACAGCGGCGTTGGAAGCCATCGGTTGCGGTGGGTTTCATTTCGCCAACGTGACCGGACAGGGCCAACAGCGTGGCGTCGAGGTGTTCACCGGCCGCGGAGCGGCGTTGACGCACAGGTCTTCGCTGCCGAAAACGCTCCTGGTGACCGTCGTCCCTGAGGAACAGAAGGAGCAGGTGCTTGAAGCGATTGTCGAGGCCGCCCGCTCCTCAGACGAGGGAGCCGTCGGCGACGGCAAGATCTTCATCTCACCCGTGAGTGAGGTGGTCCGGGTCAGGACGCGCGAACGTGATCTGGACGCACTTTCCATCAACGGAAACAAATAAACTCTGCTCCCCCGGACGTTCTCCTGGGACGGATATGTGGCCGGCCTTCGTCGAGGGCTGGCCACATATGTTCCCTCGAATCATCGCTGAGGGCCGATGCCCATCTCGAATCAGGTTGTCCGGCCAGCGAAGGCTGCGGTATGATTTCGGGGTCGGCGAAACGTACAGCGCGCGTTACCTCAACGTGCGGTGGTGAGCTGGCAGCGGAGGGGCGTAGCTCAGCTGGCTAGAGCGTCGGTCTCCAAAACCGAAGGCCGGGGGTTCGAGTCCCTCCGCCCCTGCCACACGTATAAGCCGAGGTGTTGAAATTGGTAGACAAGCAGCGTTGAGGGCGCTGTGCTCGTAAGAGCGTGCGAGTTCGAGTCTCGCCCTCGGCACCAACACCTCAGGCCTCGACGACAAGACCGGGCCGCGGTGATCCCGACTTGAGCCCCATCGAGGGGCGGCGCCTGAACGGACCCGGGGTCTAATTCAGGCAATCCAACGGCGACGTAGCCAAGTGGTCCAAGGCAGAGGTTTGCAAAACCTCCATTCGGCGGTTCGAATCCGCCCGTCGCCTCCAAAGCAAATCCACTCGTGAAGCAGGCTCCCGGTTACGGAGCCTGTTTTCGCGTTTGACAGCAGATTTGACAGCAACCCGGATTAGTTTCGCCTCATATCCGGTAGTCCGTCACCTGCCACAGCACTGCCAGCTCTCGACGATCCGGCAGTCGCCACATAACCGTTCCAGACGGAGCGGTGACCCGCCGAGATCGCGCCACGTCCTCCAGGCTCACGTCATGATCCAGGACGGCGTGAATGATCAGCATTTGCGGGAAGCGCAGGGCGATGTTCGTGTCGGTGATGGACGGACAGAGGCCGCAGATCAGGTGCGAAGGTCGCTGGCGTAGCTCGTGCATAGCGGCACGGTTC
>JAQBUX010000322.1 GCA_027623795.1 Chloroflexota bacterium | reverse complement strand
GCGCGTTCGTCGGCGGGATCGCGGTCAACAAGAAGGGTGGTCTGACGTTCGGCACGTGGGAGGGCGTCATGCTGTGGCGCACTGACGCCGACCACGAGTGGGTCCATCACGGGCGGACGTACCAGTTCAACGACTGTTTTGCCGGACCACGCGGAGAGTTCTACGGCGGCAGTTACTTCGATGGCGCCGCGCCCGGCGCTCTGTTTCGGTTTGAGCCAGACGGCCGCGTGGAGACGATCGCCGAAGGCGTCGGCATCTCCAACGGCATGGGCTTCTCGTCGGATTTGCGGACCTTCTACCACACCGATTCGCCGATACGGACGATCTTCGCCTACGACCACAACCCGGAAACCGGCGCCCTTTCCAACCGGCGGGAGTTCGTGAAGCTACCGACATCGGAGGGCATCCCCGACGGAATGACGGTCGACGCCGACGATCACGTCTGGTCGGCAAACTGGGGCGGCAGTTGCGTGATCAGGTTCGACCCGGACGGGAAAGAAGAGCGGCGGGTCCACTTCCCGGCCACACAGACATCGGCGCCGATGTTTGGCGGCGACGATTTCGGTGACCTGTACGTGACCACGGCATACAACGGAACCGGCGGACCGCCCAGCGGGATGGAGCCGGACGGCTACGATTTCAACGCCCACCGCGGCGGCGCTCTGTACCGGGTGAGGCTCGGCGACCACGGCATCCACGGCAAGCCGGAGTTCGAGACCGACTTCAAGTGGGCCGGCAGCTAGCCTCCGGCGAGAAGTCTGTCTCGGAATTCGCCGTCGGAGGCCATCCCACAAAGGGACTTCTCCCGCGCCCGGAGGGCGCCCGGCTGGGAGAGGAGACTTCTGCGGCTGCATCCAAGGTTCGGGACAGGAAGTAATTGGAATACGTCAACTTCGGCAAAGCAGGCGTTAAGGTGTCGCGTCTAGCGCTTGGCCTGGCGTTTCGCCGGCAACCGGACGCGGACATCGCCGAGCGCACAGTTGAACGGGCGATCGAACTCGGGATCAACTTCCTGGACTGTGCCAACGCCTACGGGCTGAACAACGACGGCACGACTCGCGGCACCTCGGAAGAGGTACTCGGACGCGTCTTGAAACGGCATCGGGGCGATCTGTTCATCTCGTCCGAGGTGTACGCATCGATAGGCAACGGTCCCAACGACGGCGGCTCGTCCCGCTATCACATTCTTCGGGAGATCGATCGAACGCTGACCCGGCTGGATACGGACCACATCGACCTCTACATCCTCCACGAGTACGACGACTCGACGCCGGTCGAAGAGACCATGCGGGCCATGGATGACCTGGTCACGGCAGGTAAGATCCGGTACGCCGGAGTCTCGAACCACCGGGCCTGGCAGGTTATCAAGGCGTTGTGGACGCAGGACAAACTGGGGCTGGACCCGCTGATCTGCGTCCAGGAGCCGTACAACCTCCTGAATCGCGATGTCGAGGCTGAGATGCTTCCGGCGATCCGATCTCACGGGTTCGGCCTCATGACCTACAGCCCGTTGGCCGTCGGGTTGTTGTCCGGGGTGTACGTGCCCGGCGAAGCGCCTCCCGCCGGCTCGCTCTACGCGACCGCCCGCGCTGACCTGTTCGGGGGCGCCATGGACGCCAGCGCGAGGGCGATCCTGGACGTGCTTCATGATGTCGCCGCGGCACACGAGAAGACCGTCGCGCAGACGGCGATCAACTGGGTCCTGTCGCATCCGGAGGTCAGCGTCGCGATCACCGGCGGCGACACGCCCGAGCACATGGACGACAACATCGGCGCGCTCGGATGGCCGATATCGGACGCCGAGCGCAGTCGGCTGGATGCGGTATCGATCGGCCAGCGCCGCGTGCTCAAATAAAGGACTGCACACGCAGACAGGGGCCGATCCCGCAAGTAGCGTGACTCCGTCGACCGATCTGGTTAATCTCATTGTCTGCGGGCGACAATCAGCGCGGAGCTTCAATGGGGGCGAGAACCGAGCGGATGGAATACGTCAATTTCGGAAAGGCCGGCGTGAAGGTATCGCGCCTTGCGCTAGGGCTAGGGTTTCGCGGCCAGTCGGATGCCGACGAGGCTGAGCGCGCGATTGAGCGCGCTGTCGAGCTCGGGATCAACTTCATCGACTGCGCCAATGTGTACGGCCTTGAGGACGATCGCGCCAACGCCGGAACGTCCGAACAGATCCTGGGGCGCGTCCTGAAACGTCACAGGGACGACCTGTTCATCTCATCCAAGGTATTCAGTCCCATCGGAACCGGGCCAAACGACAACGGTGCATCGCGTTACCACCTGATGCGTGAGATCGACCGATCACTCGCCCGGTTGGACACGGACCACATCGACGTCTACATACTCCACGGTTACGACGACTCCACACCGCTCGACGAGACGTTGCGGGCCATGGACGACATCGTAACGTCCGGAAAGACGCGCTATGTCGGCGTGTCTAACTACCGGGCATGGCAGGTCGTGAAGGCGCTCTGGACACAGGACGCGAACGGCCTTGATCCCCTTATCTGCATCCAGAACCCGTACAACCTCCTGAATCGTGACCTCGAACTTGAGATGTTCCCCGCCGTCCGGTCGCACGGCTTTGGCGTGATGGTCTACAGCCCGCTCGCCGTCGGCCTTCTGTCCGGCGCGTATGTGCCCGGAGAATCCGCGCCAGCGGGCTCGCTGTATGCGACGGTGCGCGGGGGTCAACTGGAGGGCGCGATGGACGCCGAAGCGAGGACAGTCCTCGATCTACTCCATGAAATCGCCAACGCGCACGGTAAGACCGTCGCACAGACCGCCATCAACTGGGTGCTCTCGCATCCGGAGGTGAGCGTCGCGATTACCGGTGGCGACACGGCACAGCACATGGAAGACAACGTCGGGGCTGTCGGATGGTCGATCACCGACGAGGAACGGGACCGGCTGGACGTAGCGTCGTCCGGTCAGAGACGGGTGTTGGACGCGTCGGCGACAACAACGTGACTGGCGCGGCCGCTCTGGACGCCAGGCGAGGGAGTAGCTGCCGCCTTGACCCCATAGGTACGAACACCGGTGCCAGACGCAGTGTTGCGGCGCACAATA
>JAQBUX010000020.1 GCA_027623795.1 Chloroflexota bacterium | reverse complement strand
CGGGAGCACCTCGGGGTCTGTGAGCCCGCGAACAACGACGTCGATGCGCTCAGCGATGCTCGCCGCCGAACGCTCCGGCGGCACACTCGTGATGACGTCCGGCACCACGGCGAACGGCGCCCCTGGCATGCCAAAAGCGCGTGAACTGGCCAGCGTGTCATGCTCAAACCCGGCGGATGCCACGGAAACGGTCGGGATGCCCTTCCGCTCCAGGTAAATCATGTCGTGGACAAGCCACGACGTGCACTGGCCTCAGTCGCTTGACGAGCCGACGACTACGTCACACTCCTCCGCCACCTGATCCAACATGTCCGAGGGTGTCGGAATGCTGCCCTGATAGGTCGTGAGAGTCACGTCTTCATAGCGGTCGGTGAGCATCGATCCGACCTGTTTCAGGATGGCGTCACCGCCGCGTTTCCGATTCCAGACGAGCCCTACACGCAAACCATCTAACGTGGACGGTCGTGGAGCGATATCGGTCTCGATCCCGGCGCCCTCAAGCGCCGCCACCGGGTGCATTACCTTGAGCCGGTCCATAGCCTGCCTCTAATGTCGAGCTTGTGGCGTATCGCGTTCGAGCGGCATCGCGAACGTAGCCCCGCGTCGTTGGCGCGTCAACCGGCTCGGTTGACTGGATTCTGCCGCCTGTTTACGGCCGCGGCCCTCCACGAAGACGGACGGTGGCGACGGAGTGCGAACGATCGAGCAGCGTCATCCCGTCAGTGCGCGATAGCTTCCGGGCGTTTAGCGAAACGTTGTGGCACCGGGTTCACCGGCGGCGGTCCGGGCGGAGGTTGCCCGCCATTCGCCTCTGTCTTCCCTGCGTGCTCCGCCGCGAGCCGATCACGGAGGTCGTACAACACCTGGCCCATCCGCGTCTCGTGGAAGAACCAGGTCCACATGCGGTCACCTCCCGGTGGAAGTGCGCCGGGCTGCTCGTTGGCCGCCTCCATGTAGTAGGCCTTGACGTCGTCGGCCATGAAGCGCGTCGCCCCGGGAAATGGCTCCGATAGACCGGCCGGAGGATCCGGGTTAGTTCCAGACGACATGTCAGCCATGAAAGTCGCGATTTCGGGCATCGAATCCGGCGTGAGGCCGCTGAGCCCGAAGCTCGAACGGCCCAACCGACGTACCGATTCCGCGTACCAGGGCGCCAGCGCCCCGACCTCCTGAAGCAGAGATTGCTTCAAGGCTTCGGCGGGGGTCGATGTGGATTCCAGCGGCGGGAGCGGCAATGTGCAACTCCATGCGGCGTCGCTTTCGGCCGTCACCGGCGCGTCATGCGGGTAGTCCTCAATGATCGGTCCTGACTCCCTGGCGAAGAGCCCGAGAAGCGAGCGCAAAACGTCCATCTGGAACTCGGGTTCGTTCGGTACGCCCAGCGGCCTCCCCAACTCGAACGGCACCCAGAGGGAACGCGGGGGGTTCATCTTCTCCGTATGCTCACGGACGAGGCTGATTCCGGCCGTCGGCACGCCTTCGGATTCGATGTAGTGTTGCAGCCCGCCAACGGCGCGCGTGCAGTTCGGTCAGACAGGGATCAGGATCACCGCCGTGACGCCATCGTCTTTTAGTAACTTCGCGACCTGAGGGGCTGTCTGGTCCATGCGCGTCGGGTCTGTGGCCCCCATGAACGAGTAGTGCCAACTGGCGACCGAGCCGATCTCGCCGTTGGCTTCGAGTTGCCTCAACAGTTGCAGAGGGAAGACGACGTTAGGGTCTTGCTGGAAACCGCTGCGGTCGAAGTTCACACTGACGTGACTCATCGTCAGCTCTGAATAATCGAGGTCGCCCGGTATCAACCGGTAGTCGCTGGCGCCCCCGGCGAACTTGACATCGCCTTCCCGGTGCAACCCGGCGGTTGAGATGATCGCCACGCGCGCCTGCTTCAGATCGGGCGCCGGAGCCCAGGGCGTTGGTCCGTAATCTGGAATGGGAAGGCTCAACAGATGGGCGGCGTACTCTGGCGCCAGATCGTTGAGTCTTACCATCGCTCTTGTAACCTGCCGTATGGCTTGTGTTGCGTTTCTGAGGTTCCATTTGGATGCCGATAAGGTTCCGGCAGGTCTATTGGACACGACGGCAGCATCTTACTCAGGGTCCAGCCCGTGGCATCGGACCCTGAGTATCACCAGGCGCGTCGGGATGCGCCTGGTGACGGGGTAGTCGCGCATTACGGGCCTGAGATCGCGCCCAACTGCTTCATCAGTCCCAACATATCGTAGCTGTGCCACCGTTCGACAAACTTCCCGTTGGCGACTCGATATATCCAGATGCCAGACCACGTGACCTCCCTGTTTGTGGGCTGAATGCCCTGGAATTCACCCTTGTGCGTCCCTCGAAATGTCAGCCGCGCGACGATTTTGTCGCCCTCGGCAATCAAATCATCAATGGTTACGTGAATGTCCGGAAATCCGGCCCGCCGATTGGCGACTCCGCGTTTGACTGCGTCCGGACCAATCTCGTCCCCATATGGGCCTACGCCGACGTAGTCAGGTGCGCATATCTCATCGATCACATCCAACTTGCCCTGATTCCAGGCTTCTTCGTACATGCGCTGCACAAGAATCTTGCTTTCGTTAGCCATGCTTGGACTCCTGAGAGATCGGATAAGTGTGTGGACCTCACCGGTTGAGCAGAGATCGGAGTCGTGGCGAGAACCTGATTTACGGTCGTTGCTGCGGAGCCGAACTACCGGGAGAAGCGGTTCCAGCCCGCCCACCAAACTACGCCCTCAGAATCTCCCGCCGCGCCAGGATGCGCTCGGTGAGCGGCCGCATCCCCAGCTCGCGGGTAATGGCCAGCGCCTCGTCTTGCAGCTCGATGGCTTTCTCGCGATCGCCTGAATCCACGTGTGCTGAGGCTCTCGAAGCACCGTCCGAGTCGGCGGTTGAGGCGGCGGCAGCGCGGTCGAGTAGCATCTCGGCGTAATCGGAACAGGTCCAGGCCAGTTCGGGGAGATGCGGGATTCCCCTCGCGTAGCTCAGCGCCTGTGCAAAATGCGCGGCGGCTCTGTCGAAATCTCCGAACGCGGACGCAGCGTGGGCGAGAGCGCGTTCCGGCCTCATCAGGTAGTACCAGGGGACATGTGCCATTTCCGCGTCGCCAACGGCCTCGTATCCTGACCGGGCCGCATCGACGTCGCCAAGGGCTGAGGCGCAAATCATCGCCACCATTTTCGCGGCATCGCGATATGGCGCCGTCTGACCATGCGAAGAGACGGCTTTCCTAGCGAAATGTAATGCAGATTCCAGAAGTTTGTTGGACCGAGCAACCCGGCCTGCGTGATTCAGGTGGACCGCTGCGACCACGTCGTAGTACCCGCCGGTCAGGCCGTGCTCCCGGCGTGAACTTTGCTCAACGAGCTCCGATCCGGCCGCAAAATCTCCAAGCTCGTATGCCGCCAGTATCTGCATGGTCAGGAACCGGCTGCTCGTCGGGAAGAGTGATGCCCCGTGGGCGGCGATCCCCGCCGCCCGCTGGATGTCTCCACGTATCCATGCCAGGGTCTGCTCGTCCGCCAACAAGTCTGCCATCATCAGACTTCGCGGGCCGAGGCGCTGCGCGAGCGCACGACAGCGCGCGAGTTGCGCCTCTGCTTCACTCAGATCGCCTTCCATTGAAGCCAACCTTGCCGAGATGGTCAGGAAGCTGAACTCGCGGAAAATATCTTTGTCCTGTGACGCCAGAGGTTCGGCCTCTTGGAGGATTTCGCGACACAGCACATACCGCCCTCTTTCCAGGGCTACCTCGGCCCGGTCCACCAGTACTCTCAACTCGAGATCGGACGCTGCCAGGGCCAGCGCGATACCCAACGCCCGGTCGAACGACCGATCAGATGCGTCGACTTCATCGAGATCGTAGCCTTCTACGTGCCCACGCGTTGACAAGAGCAAGCCGGCAGTCAGTGAGTCTGGTGGGACCATCTCCAGCGCTTGAGAGATGATTGGCTCCATACCTGCCATGGCCCCCGGTCGAGTCCAGACGTGTTGGCTCGCGATAAAGGCTGCCGTCTCCACGTTGCCGGCCTCTGCGTAAAAGTCAAAGGCTTTAACCAGATTTCCGACGGCCTGCTGCAGCAACGGGCCGTAGTTGGTATGTAGTTGCGCGCGCCCGAGCCCGGAGAGTGCTGCGGCGGACGGCTCACCAACCGGCCCGGGACCGATTGCTTCGAGCGCCCGACTGAACAGCGACTCCGCCGCCTCGTGTGCATGGCTTGTCAGCGCTGCCTCGCCAGCTACAGTCGCGTAGTGCACAAGTCTGTCTGGGCCCAAGATCGGCTCGGCTTCGTCGAAATGCGGCATCAACTCGGCGGCGTGATCGTCTGCCGCATCGCCATAAATCCGCTCAAGTGTCTCGGCTATTCGGGCGTGGAGGCGGACGCGTCTTGCGGCCGACAGTTCGCTGGTGAGCGTCTCCTGGACCAGTGCGTGCGTGAACTGGTAGTGGCCCACCTCACCCGGCAACTCTTCGACAAGTTTGGCGTCGAGAGCTTCATCCAGCACGTCAAGCAACTGGCCGTCGGAAATGGGGTCGGCAATACCGCCTCTCCCGGCGCGAGATGAGGAAGGTGAGGGAGCAGTCGCTCCGGTCGCGACCCCGACGTTGCGCACACCTTCCCGCTCACCCCAATCCTCTCCCGCTGGGACAAGGGGTGATAGGGACGGCCCGTGCAAGGCACGCAGTGCGTCGAGCGAGAACTGTCTCCCGACGACTGCCGCGGTCGTGAACACCTCGTTAGCCCGATCCGACATGCGGTCGAGGCGACGACCAATGACTTCCCGCACACCCTCCGGGATTCGGACAGACCAGCTTGATCGGCCGGCGATCTTTTCTTCCGTCAACTCGTCGGACTGGACGAGATCGCGTATGACTTCGGTGACGAACAACGGGTTGCCTTCGGTGTGGCGGTGCACCGTCGCGGAAAGTTCACGCGGAACGGCAAACCCCGCCGCGATCTCAACGAATCGGGCGATGTCGTGCTCAGTAAGGCCCCGGAGCAAGACGCGCTCGTAGAGCCGATCCCGGGCGAGGTCGCCCAGCGTGACCGTGAGTTGATGCCTTCGATTCAGTTCGACGTCCCGATATGTGCAGACCAGCAGGACACGGGACTGGTTTAGTTCCCGGGCGATGAACTCAAGGAATGTGAGCGTCGGCCGATCCGACCAGTGCAGGTCGTCCAGCACGATGACCAGCGGTTGTGACTGGCTCGCGGTCTTGAGGAAGCTCGTGATCGAGTCGAAGAGCCGGAATCGTGCGCTGTCGGGGTCGTCGATCTGCGACGGCGGCGGCAGCTCCGGTAGTCGGTCCTTCACATCTGTGACGATCTCAGCGACAACCGAAGCGCTCGATCCCATCTGCCGGCGCAACTCGTCCGGGTCGATATCGCGCACGTAACTGCGAATCGCCTGCACCCAGGGCCAGTACGGCGGAGCGCCCCCGCCTTCGTAACATCGTCCCCACAACACTTTTGTGCCTCTGAGTCCTGCGTATGTCGCAAGCTCTTCGGATGTGCGTGCTTGCCAATACCCGGCTCCCCGACGAGCGTCACAAGTCGGCCTTTGCCTCCGAGTACGTCTTCCAGCGCAGCCTTCAACTGATCCATCTCCGCCTGGCGACCGACGAAAACGCCTCCGGCAAGTGACTCCAGCGAGTTGCTTTCGCGTTCCACCGTCTCGCCTCTCGCCGTGAGGTCAATGGCGTCCAGCGCGTTGAACACGTCCTGCGCACTCTCCGGCCTCTCCGAAGGGTCTTTGGAGAGCAGGCGCATCACCAGAGCCTCTAACGGTCTGGGAACGGCACTGTTGTGCCACGTCGGTGCAACCGGCGGAGTGTTGATGTGTTGGCCGATGATGGCGATCTCATCGTCACCCAGGAAGGGCGGCCTTCCGGTGGCCATCTCGTAGAGCATGGCCCCGAGTGAGTACAGGTCTGCCTTATGTGTGATCTCGCCTCCGACGGCCTGTTCCGGCGGCATGTAGGAGACCGTGCCGACAATCATCCCCTCGCGGGTGAGACGAGAGCGGTCCGTCATAACGGCAAGCCCGAAATCGCCGATTTTGGCTACACCATCCTCAGTGAGCCAGACGTTGCCGGGCTTCAGGTCTCTGTGGACGATGCCGCGGGCGTGTGCGAACTGAAGCCCCTCGCAAACGGCCTTCGCGATCTCGATGGTGCGCTCCAGCGGGAGGCCAAAACGACCCACACCCAGACCCTCTCCCTGGGAGGGAGAGGGCATTCCCAGCCCCCGCCCTGGTAGGGCGGGGGTTTGGGGGCTGGTCGCGCGGCCGGAGGCCGCTTCAAGCAACCCCTCGACATCACCACCGCCCATTAGCTCCGTGACCATGTAGGGCGTACCGTCATCCTCCTGCCCGAGGTCCAGCACGGCGACGATGTTGGCGTGCAGGCCCAGACGACCCATGGCCTGGGCCTCGCGGGAGATACGCTCTTTGGAGGTCTGGTCGAAGCCATCAGTCTTAATGAGGGCGAACGCGACCTGGCGGTCCAGCAATGTGTCGTGCGCAAGATAAACGCGTTTTTTGCCGCCCTCGCCCAGGAACTTGCTGACTTCGTACCGGCCGTTCGCGAATGAGGCGGGTGTGGTGGCCGCTTCACCCTTCGAGAGCCTCAGGGTGGGTTCTTGCGAAAGCCTCGGGGTGGGTTCTCGTCCCTCACCGGATAGGAGAGGGGGCACGGTTGGTCCGGAGTCAATCTCGGATTCCTGTTGGGTGCCCGCCGATCCCAAAGTTGGCCCGGAGCCAGCCGCTGTTGAACCGTCCGCGTTTTCCGTTGACGTAGCGGTAACGCCGACGTTCTCAAGCATCGCAAGAAACGACAGCGCGTCATCGTTGCCTGAGTCGACGCCGAGGACCATTTGAGCGGACTCGGCAACCACCTGCCAGTCGCGGGCGGCCATCGCCGCCTCGGCCTGATCCAACAGCTCGTCAATCCGCCTTTGTACCCGTTCGCTTGGGATGGGCGGGATGATACAGGCAGGCGGGTAATTGAGAGGTTGCCGGCCGGATTACTCATCTAAAAATCGGCGATCGATACCAAAATGAAATCGCCCGGGTGACCTCAGCCACCGTTCGTTTCGCTAGGATGGCGCGTGGCTTATGGCATCTGATCCACCTATCCAACAATCGACCCTTCTGCTGTCCGACCTCGCCTCGGATTACGACAGGTGGAAGTTGCGCGCCCTGTTCGCGTTCACGGGGTTCTATCTGTTCGTCTACATGGGCCGGTTCAGCCTCTGGCCGGCGGCGCCGATAATCCGCGAAGATCTGGATCTCTCACACGTGGAAATCGGCGTGATCAACGCTGTTTTGCTGTGGGGATTCGGGGCGGGCGATCTCGTTCACGGCCGGCTAGCCGAGGCATACGGGCTGCGGCTGTGGGTGCTGCTCGGCGCGGTCCTCACGACCGTTCTTAACGTCGTGACGAGCTACGCGACCTCCGTATGGACGTTCGCCATCCCGTGGGGGTTCGCCGGGTTCGTAAACGCCGCCGTGTGGGCGCCCGGGATCTCACTCATCACGCAGTGGTGGCCGCGCCACCAGCGCGGGCGAGCACTCGGGTTCGTCGGCGTCGCCGCCGGCGGGGCGATGCTGGTGATGTGGCTTGTCACCGGATGGGTGGCGTCTGAGTGGGGGGGGCGCGCCGCTTTCCGGTACCCGCCGCTCCTGATCGCCGGCGCGGGCATCGTCTACTTTCTGCTCGTGCGAGACAGGCCCGCCGATGTCGGCCTGCCGCCATACGAAGAAGACCCGGACTCCTACACGGGCCAGGCGGAGGCGATCCCGGCGGATCAACTCCGGGGTTTCGGTCCCTACAAAACGCTGCTAACCAACTGGCGGTTCGTGGCGGCGTCGCACGTAAAGGGACTGGAAAACGTCGTCCGCTACGGGCTGACGACATGGGTCCCGATCTACTACTTCGAGGAAGGCGGACTCTCGATCGAGTCGACGGTACTGGTCACGGTCGCTTTGCCGGTCGGTTATCTGATCGCGCCGATCGTGTCCGGCTACATCTCCGACCGATATATGGGCAGCCAGCGCCGGCCGATGATCATGGCGTCGGCGTTCATTAGCGCCGTCATCCTGGTCATGATCGCGTTCGCCCCGGCGGATAACGAGTTTCTTGGGGCCGGGTTGCTCCTGGTGGGCGGCTTCGCCATGAGCCTGACGATGATCCAGGCGATGGCGGTGGACATCGGCGGGCGGCACATGGCGGGAACGGCGAGCGGTTTGCTGGACGCGCACGGTTACGCGTACGCCGGGGCGCAGGCGCTTATCTTCAGCGTGGTGCTGGATGCAAGCGGCAGCCCCTGGGAGATCGTGTTCCTGGCGATGGCGGCGACCCGACTGGTCTCGGCCGGAATAATCTGGCTGGTGCGAATCTGAGGCGTTCGGATCGCCGATAGACTGCTTCAGACGGCAGGTTCCGGGTTTCCCATCAGGGGGACCGGCGATCCGTATTCACAGGGGCCAATCGGTGCAGATTCCACGGACCACTGACGAGATCACGCCGGAGTGGCTGACCTCCGCGCTGCGCTCGAACGGACGCCTGTCATCGGGTCGCGTGGAATCGATAACCGTCGAGCGCACAGGCCTGGGACGCGGATTTGCCGGGTCCATCGTTCGCCTCATAGTCCGGTATGCGGGACGCGGTGATGACATCGTCGGCGCGCCGACGACGCTCGTCGCAAAGTTGCCGTCGGTCGACCCAGACATCCGCCGGTACGCCGTTCGCGACGGCATGTATCGTCGAGAGACGATGTTCTACCGGGAGCTTGCTGCGAAGTCTTCGATCCCGTTGCCAGACTGTTACTTCGCGCGCCTCCATGACGAGTCGGGGATCTTCGTCTTGCTCCTTGAAGATCTGACGAAGCTACAAGAAGGCGACGAGATCGCTGGCTGCTCCGTCGACGAGGCCGCACTGGTGATCCGAAACCTGGCACGCTTGCACGCAACCTGGTGGAACGATGAACGGGTCGCCGGGCTGGACTGGCTCTCCGGGCATCGGAATGCTTCAACGAAACTCCAGGACCGTTACCTGGACGCCTGGGGTCGTGCCACGGACACGCTCTCGTACATCTATCCCCCCAACACCTTCGCCATCGGTGAACGACTCGGACCGCGGCTGGCTGCGTTTCTGAGCGTTTCGGCCGAGGGCGACCAGACGCTGAACCACGGCGACTGCCATCTCGGAAACCTGTTCTTTCGAAACGACGAGGTCGTGATGATCGACTGGCAGAACGTGATGATGACCCGCCCTGCGCTCGATCTCGCCTACTTCATCCAGGGGAGTCTGCCCGCCGAAACGCGCCGCACTGCTGAAGTTGAACTGCTGGACGAGTACCGGGACACGTTGATGGGTCACGGCGTTGCCGACTACTCCCGAGACCGCTTGATCGAAGACTACCGGCGCGGCCTGCTCAGAAGCCTGATCACCTCGGTGTTGTCGGTGGCGAACCTGGACATGGAACAATCGGACACACGAGAGTTGGTCAAAACGATAGGTACACGCATGGTCGCTATCGCCGATTGGGAATGTGGAGCGCTGATCCCTGACTGACCAGGCCAAAAGCGATACCCAGGGCGCCACGAGGAAACTGATGCCGGTTCCGCGAACGGCAGACGAGATCACCCCGGAATGGCTGACCGTCGCCTTGCGGGAAGGCGGTCATCTTGGGTCAGGGGCCGTGAAGTCCGTCTCGTTCGTGCAGATCGGACAGGGCCTCGGTTTTGCGTCGTCCATTTCCCGAGGGATTGTGGAATACGAGGGTGATGCCGACCGTGCACCGGCGTCCCTGGTCGTCAAGATGCCGTCGGCGGACGAGAGCGTGAGGACGGCCGTCAACCGCGTGGGCCTTTTCCAGCTTGAGGCCCGCGTTTACACGGAGATCGGGCGCGATCTCGGAGTGGCCGTCCCCGAGTTGTTGTTCGCCCGAGCCGACGCGACCGCAGGGGAGTACATCCTGGTCCTGGAAGACCTGTCCGATGCACGCCTCGGCGACCAGGTGGCCGGCTGTACTGTCGAAGAAGCGCGTGCGGTGATCGAGAACCTGGCGCGCCTGCACGCCCGCTGGTGGGACAGCGATCGGTTGAGAGCCGCCCGATGGCTCCCCGGCCCGGCGAACGCCGCCTGGCTCAGGGCAACGGGGAGAACCTACCGCGATGGCTGGCGGCGCGTCTCCGATCAGGTCGGCCCGCGAATGCCTGCCGGTATTCGGGAGATCGCTGAGAGTTTTGGCCCCCGGCTTGAACAAACACTTCAGCCCCTTGGCGAGCAGCCCGCCACCTTCATACACGGCGACTGCAGGCTCGGCAACCTGTTCTTTCGCGCTGATGAGGTCGTCCTGATCGACTTTCAATTAGCGGCTTTTTCACGCGGAGCGGTTGACCTCGCCTATTTCATCCAGTGGAGCTTTCCCGTTGAACGACGCCGCCAGTACGAGAAGGAGCTCCTACGGGCTTATTACGACGCACTGCGACGGGAAGGGGTCGATGGATACACGTACGACACTCTCGTCGAGGACTACCGTCGCGGGATGTTCCAGAACCTGACCACGGCCATCGTGGCGATAGCCAATTTGGATTTCGGTAGCGAGATCGGGCAGGCCACGGTCGATATCTTACTCAGGGGTTTAACCGGGCTTGTCGATTGGGACTGCGCCGAGCTGATTCCGGAGTAGAAACGTAGCTCCATCGCAACTAGGTCGCGTCGCCCCGTGGCCCGCGGAGCCGCGCGGGTCTATGATTGCGGCTCCGGCGGCCCGACAACCGAGTTCTGCGATCAGGAGTCCCTTGGCATCTTCGGAAGGCGAATCATCGCCCGGTCTCAGCCTGCTTGAAGCGGCGCGCCGCTCTGGTCTGGAGATCGCAGAAGCGGCCGAACCGGCCAGCAAGACCGTCGAACTCAACGGCCTCCAGTTCCACTACCTGGACTGGGGCAACGACCACCTCCCGGACCTGCTCTTCTTGCACGGAACGGCTCAGCAGGGCCATTCATGGGATTTCGCCTCGCTGGCGTTGCGCGATCGCTTCCACTGCATGGCGCTTGACCAGCGCGGCCACGGCGATTCCGCATGGGACCCGGACGGCAAGTACGGCACAACGACCTACGTCCCGGACGTAGAGGCGTTTGTGGATACTGTCGGCCTCGATGATTTCGTCTTGATCGGTCACTCGATGGGCGGCCGGAATGCGTACACCTACACCTCCAACCACCCTGACAAGGTGCGCGCCCTCATCGTCGTGGACGCCGGACCTCGGATGGAAGAGCCGGGTGGGGCGCGGGTCCGCAACTTCATGTCCGGGCAGCGCGAGTTCGATACGTACGAGGAGCTAGTCGAGCGCGTCCATTCGTACCTGCCGTTCCGTCCCATAGAGCAGTTACGGGGCAGCCTCGTGCACACCACTCGCCGGTTTCCGAACGGCAAGTGGTCGTGGAAATATGACCCGAATATCCGGCGCCCGATCCAGGCGCCAGACGACTCAGACGAGGCGCGCTGGAACACGCTTTCCCGCGTCAGCTGCCCGACGCTCTACGTGATCGGTGGGGACAGCGAAATGCTTACCGCCGAGACGATCGCTCGCATGTTGGAGATCGTCCCGGGCAGTAAGGCGGAGACCGTGGAGCGCGCCGGTCATCTCGTGGCCGGCGACAACCCATCAGGCTTCCATGCCGCCGTTTCCCCGTTTTTAGATTCCCTCACAGCGGCGGGCGGCGACGCCACGCTAGCCCAGTCTTAGGAGCCGACCGCTACGTCGATCCTGTCCAGGTCTCGTGAAGCTCCCGAGAGCGCCCCAGAAGGCACCAGCGAAGGCGCCGGGGTAGGCGTTGAAGCGGAAGCCAAACGCGAGCCCAGATTCTTCTACGGCTGGTGGATCATCGGGACCGGCGGGATTGTCCAGGGATACGCGTCGGGCGTGTTCTGGCAGGGCTTCGGCGCCTTTTTCACGCCCATAATTGACACCTTTGGCTGGAGCCGTGGCGGGACCGCCCTGGCGTTGTCGTTCAACCGTATTGAGTCCGGCGGGATGTCGATCGCCGTCGGCTATTTGCTCGATAAGTACGGCCCGCGCAAGTTAATGGCGTTCGGGCTGTTCATCACGGGTGTCGGCTTCATCGGCATGAGCCAGATGCAGGAGCTGTGGCACTTCTATGTCGTCATGGCCGTGCTCACGTTCGGGATGTCGTTTGGAACATTCATCCCGATCGTAGCTACGGTAGGAAACTGGTTCGTACGGAAACGTAGCCGGGCGATGGGGATCTTGATGTCGGCCTCCGCGGTCGGCGGGATGATGGTCCCGTTACTGGTCTGGTTTGTGGACTCTGTGGGTTGGCGCGACGCCCTGCTGACGGTCGGTATCGGATTCTGGGTCGTCGGCATACCCGCGATAGCCATGATGGTCCGGCGTCCTGAGGACGTGGGGCTGCGACCGGATGGCGATCCCGTCCCCAAGCACGTGGCTGGTCGTCCGGGCGTCCCCGTCCTTGAGCGGCGGACACCGATCTTCACGGCACTGAAGACGCGGTTTTTCTGGCAACTTTCAATCGGCACAAGTTTCGGCCAGCTTGTCAGTTCAACGACCCTGCTGCACATCGACGCCATGCAATCGTTCGACATCAGCAGAACCACGGCCAGCATCGCGGTATTCGGGTTCGCCCTGGGCAGCTTTGTCGGCCGATTGGGAATGGGGATCATCGGCGACTATACGGACAAGCGACACCTGATGGCGATTTCGTTTTACATGCAGATCATTGGGGTTCTCGGGCTTGTGTCGTTGAACGCTACGGTCGGCGGCGTGTTCCTCGGTCAATGGGGATTGTTGTTTTACGCCGTATTTTTCGGCGCAGGATTCGGTTCCAGCATCCCCATCAGGATGGCGATGATCGGCGATTACTTCGGTCGTGAAACTTACGGGTCGATGCTGGGCATCATGAGTACGGTCAACGCCCTCCTCGGAGCGGTCGGACCCGTATTCGTCGGAGTCATGTTCGACGTCACGGACACTTACCGCACCCCGTTCCTGATACTGATCGTGGTACTGGTCATCAGCGGACCGATGATGACCACCCTGGAAACGCCATCCCGGGTCAAGGCGCGTTTCCGCATCGCAGCCCACAAAGCTGATCTCGCCGCCCAGGCGGAGGCGGCCGGATCGGAAGCCTGAGTGAGTCGCCACCGTCCCGATTGCGGCGCTTAGACGGCGCCGCCGGGGGCCTGGTTTGGCGACCCGGTGGACTGGCGCTCGTTCAGATACCCGTAGCGCGGAACCTCGGGCGACGCCACGCCATTCGAGTAGAACATCTGCGGGTGGTCGCGCCGCAGGTTCACGAGCACCCGCACGCCGACCTCGATCGTCAGCAGATGGGGCATCTGACAGTGGATGCGAAGCCCAGAATCGAGTTCCACCTCGTACGTATACGCCCAGCCCTGGAACACGCGGTCCATGACGACGCCCTGCCCGTCTTCCGAGGGCGCGATCACGAAGTCGTCCGGCCTCGCCATCACCTCCAGCGGCGCCGATTCCGGTGGCTGAAAGCCCGGGACAGCTCGCGCCGGTCCGGCCTCGGTGACGAGGCGGTTGCCATTGGGTTCTACCGGCAAGAAATCCGCGGTGCCCATGAACCGGGCGACGAACGGGGTCGCCGGTCGGTGGAACACGCGCTCTGGAATGTCGACCTGCTCGATCCGGCCCCCTACCTGCACCCCGACCAGGTCGCCCATAAATAAGGCTTCCTGCTGATCGTGTGTGACGAATACGGTGGTGGTTCCTGCCGTTTTCAAGATCTCGCGAATCTCGACGCGTACGCGTTCGCGCAGTCCGGCGTCCAGGTTGGAGAAAGGTTCGTCGAGTAGCAACACGTCCGGTCGTGAGGCCAACGTGCGGGCAAGTGCGACGCGTTGCTGCTGTCCGCCCGAAAGCTCACTCGGCAAACGCTTGCCAAGCCCTTCAAGTCCGACGAGCTCCAGAACCTCCTGAACGCGTTCGCTCCGGCCCTTTCGATCGAGTCCGTAACCGATGTTGGCCTCGACGCTCATGTGCGGGAACAGCGCGTAGTCCTGGAACACGATGCCCACGCTGCGCTTGTCCGGCCCGGTGTGGCGACCTTCCGATGCGACCACCTTCCCACCGATCTCGATCTGCCCGCTGTCCAGCGCCTCCAACCCGGCGATCAGCCGGAGCACGGTGGTCTTGCCGCAACCGCTGGGACCGACAAGCGCCAGGATCTGACCGCGCCGGACCTCGATGTCGAAGTCGCTCACGGCGATGCTGTCGCCGAACGACTTGCTGACGCCAGTACAACGAAGGGCGATGTCGGTCGCGACGCCATCCCGGCGGTTTTTCTTTGACCCCGCGAGTCCCGGTAGGCCGATCATCTGGTCGATCTCTCCCGAAGAACCAGAAAGGTCATGGGAGCCGCCGACGCCAGGACGAGCACCAGAGACGGCGCTGCGGCGCGGGCGAAGAACGCTTCTTCCGCCGCCGTCCATATGGACGTGGCGAGGGTACTGGAGTCGATAGGGCCGAGAATCAAAGTAGCGGGGAGTTCCTTCATCGTGAGGAGGAACACCATGATGCCAGCCGCGGCAAGCCCCGGCCAGATGATCGGAACCGTGATGGTCAGGAACGCGTTGGCGCGGGACCTGCCCAGGCTCATCGCCGCCTCCTCCATCCGCGGGTTGACCTGGAGGAGCGAAGCACGGATCAAGCCCACGGCGACCGGCAGGAAAAGCACGACGTAGGCGAACTCAAGCAGATACGCCGTCTGGTAGATGTCGGTAGCGTATCTGATACCGAAGAACACGAGCCCAAGCCCCACGGCGATACCGGGCATAGCGAATCCGACGTAAGAGAATCTCTCCAGCGCCGCAGACAGGAGCCCGGGGCGGCGCACGGAAAGGACGGAGATCGGCACCGCGGCGATCACGGTGGCTGCTGCCGCCGCCAGTGAGTATCGGATCGAGTTGTACGCCGCTGTCCAGTCGAACAGTCCCGTCTCCCCGGCGCCGATCCCACGGACCAGCCAGTAGGCGAGCACAAATATCGGAACTCCAAGCGCCAGGAACGTAACGACACCCGCAAACGCGGATGCTGGCCAGCGCCAGCGTCCGAGCCGGACCGTCCGCCTGTCTCTACGCGCAGCGTTTGCGCCCGAGTAGTACCGGGCGCGACGGCGGGCCGAGGCCTCGACCATGATCAGCGCCACTGCGACGCCCAGCAACACCAACGACAACGCCGCCGCGCCGGCGCGGTCGAACGAGGTGTTGTATTCGTTGAAGATGACCCGCGTGAAGGTGTCGTACTGGAGCAGCGCAACCGCCCCGAAGTCGCTCAGGGTGTAGAGCGCGACAAGCAATGCACCCGCCCCGATCGCCGGGTAAAGCAACGGCAGCGTGACTCGCCGGAAGGTCTGCCACGGCGATCGGCCAAGCGTCCATGACGCCTCCTCCATCTCCGGCTCAAGCCGCCACAACGTCGCCCGGACGGTCAAGAAAACGTAGGGGTAGCTGAGCAAGGTCAGGACCACGGCGGCTCCTGTAAGCCCGTACAAATTGGGCAACCGCTCGACGCCGAACGGACCCTCCAGCCAGCCCTGCAACAAACCCCTGGGGCCGAACGCAGATATGAATGCCAGAGCGCCGACGTAGCTCGGGATAGCGAGAGGAAGGACGGAGGCCACGGCCCATGCCCGGCGGTACGGAAGGTCAGTCCGGACGGTCAGCCACGCCAGGGGTACCGCGATCAGCACTGACCCGAGCGTCACCAGAAATATCAACTGGAGCGTGCGCCATAGCATCGAAACGGTATCGGGATCGAATATCGCGTCGATCGCGGTGTCGCCGGAGTCTGCGGCGCGTACGGCCAGATACACGGCGGGCAATGCTGCGGCCCCGGCTACGGCGAAGCCGGCGAGCCACAACCACACCGGCTCGCGCCGGAGCCAGCGCGGAAGCAGTCGGCGGGGCGTCCACGACGCTCCCCTGCCGGCTGCGATCCTCGTGTCAATAACCCGCTCAGCGGTCACGGTAAGGCGTCCGCCTCCCGTAACAGGTCCTGGGTGGCCGCCAGATCACCCAGGTCGGACACATCGACGTCCGGAGTCTTCAAATCGTCGAGCGACGGCAGGAGCCCAGCCCGCGCTACGCCGTCAATCAGCGGGTACTCGAACGTCTCCTCTGCAAAGTAAAGCTGTGCATCGGCGCTAAGCAGGTAGTCGAGGAAACGTTCTGCGGCGATGGGATTGTCGGCGGTCTTTAGCATACCGGCGCCCGCCACCAGCACGGCCGACCCCGGTCCGCCTCCAGGCAGGAAGTAGTTGCGGGCGTCAAAGCCCTCGCCTTCTTCGGCGAGGAAACGGTGGAGGTAGTAGTGGTTTACAAAGCCGACATTAATCTCGCCGGAACCTGCTGCTGCGACGATCGGCGTGTTCGCTGCGTAAACGAGCGGCTCGTTTGCGACGATACCCTCAAGCCATTGCCGTGTCCGGTCCTCCCCCCAGATGAGGCGCATCCCCGTGACCATCGCCTGGAAAGACCCGTTTGTCGGCGCCCATCCGATTCGGCCCTTCCATCTCGGGTCGGTGAAACCTTCCAGGGTGTCCGGAAGGTCTTCCGGGCTTACGTTGTCGGTGTTGTAAACGACGGTCCGCGCCCGGCCTGAGACGCCTACCCAGAGGTTCTCGGGGGACCGCGCCCAGTCAGGAACGCGTTCAATCAACTCGGCCGGAAGTGGGGCCAGCAGTTCGATCACCGCGCCGAGGCCGCCCGGGTCCTGCGCGAAAAAGATATCCGCGGGAGAGCGGTCGCCTTCCTCAAGAAGGGTCGCCGCCAGCGCTCCAGTGCCTGCGTAGTTGACCCTCGCGTCGATGCCGGTCGCCAACTCAAAGCGTTCGATTAGCGGGGCGACGAGCGACTCGCTACGCCCGGAGTAGATGACCAGCTCGCCAGATTCTTCCGGTGGAGCCGTCGGTGTCGTGGCAGCCGCCGTGTCGTCGTCATCCGACGAGCACGCGATCGCGAGCACCATGATGATCGCCAGGCCCAGCGCCATGAACATGGATCGCCGGGCCGTCGAGTTCCAGATATCCGATGTCATCCTTCGTCGTTTGACCTCTCGTCCTGGCTGTTTACCGGTGTTTCGACGGAGTGGAATCCGCGTGTCTTGATCGTCCGGGCGATAACCGTTCGCGTTCTTATCGCACGTACACTTTGTTTGATATGTGCGCACGATTCTCAAACTTCGTACATGCGATGTCAACCACGGATTTAAAGCGGTGCACTATCCTCACGATATCCTCACATCGGGTGTGAACCAAAGCTGAAATAACAGAGTGGTGTCCATACGAACAATAATATTCGTACGGACGAATACAGCAAGTGCCCCGGGCCGCAGAAGGCCGCTCGGGTCGTGTCGATATTGCCCTGTCCGGCCGTTGATGGTCCGTTGTAGCGGCGTATGGCAATACGCCCTCGCCGGATCAATGCCGCGCCCGCACCGTTCAAGACACTGGCGCGTATGCCATGTCATTCTGAGTCAGCCGAAGAGGAGTGACATGACGGATGGCTCGGGTCGTAGCGTTCGTCGGGCGCCAGGGCGTATTGCCATACGCCCCTTACAAAATCGCGCGCGATGGCATCCCGTCGGGCCGTGGGTTGCTCCGGACGACTCAAGATGAACGCGCCACTCGCCCCAACATCGTCCGGGCGAGTGGCACGGCCAGTTCACATATCTATCAGTCAGCCAGTTGGAACGGCGGCGCCATGATCGGCAGATGGATGTGTATCAGTGTCGGCTCGTCTGCAGACAGCGCGTCACGCAGTGCGACCTTCAACTCGTCAGGAGTGTCCACGCCCTTCGAGGGGATGCCAAATGCGGCGGCCAGCGTGTCCCAGTCCGGGTTGAAAAACTCCGTACCGATCTCACGGTCGCCGTATCGCTGCTCCTGGTCCCACCGGGACGCGCCAAACGCTCCGTTGTCGAATACGAGTACGACGAGGTTGATGCCGTACTGTTTCGCGGTCGCGAGCTCCTGCGGGCTGTACATGAACCCGCCGTCTCCGCAGATAGCGACGACCCCTCGGTTACCGGCGGCGATCTTGGCTCCGAGCGCCGTCGGGAAGCTGAAGCCAAGATTGCCGAAGTAGCCGGACGTGATGAACTCTCCGCCCTCACGTACGTCGTAGGCGATGTGGCTCCAGTAGCCGATGTTGGTCATCCCCGAGATGATGACCGCATTGTCCTCTGTCGCCTCTCTAATGGCGTTTACCCATGCCACCTGATCCGGAGCCACACTGTCGAGTGACTCCCGTAGCTTCGCTGCGTAGGCAGCCGCCCGCGAGCCCCGCGCTCTGCCTGTCTTATTCACGCTCCGCCCGCGTAGCGCCTCGGCGATCGCAGCCAGCCCCGCCTTCGCGTCCGCCTTGATGGCGATGTTCGTGCCGTGAGGCTTGTCGAGCTCAGCCTGGTCGACATCGATCTTGATGATCGTCTGACCTTCTTTCGCCACGAAACCGGGCACCATGAAACGGGTTCCGGCGACCAGAATCACATCGGAGTCGTTGAGCAGCTCTCCGCTGACGCCGACCTGGGCGAAATGCACGCCGACGAACTGCGGATGATCTGCGGAAACCACGCCCTTCCCCTCCGGCGTGGCGACGATAGGCGCTTCCAGCATCTCGGCGATCTCGGCCACCTCGTCGCCGGCATCCGCCCGGAGGGTGCCGCCGCCGATCACGATTGCCGGACGGGCGGACTGTGCGAGAGCCTCGGCGGCGAGCGCTACCTGGTCAGCAGGGGGCTGTTGTACGGGATATAGCTCGGTCTCAAGGATCTCCACATCGCCAACGGCCGCGAGGATGTCCGGCGGGATCTCCACTTCAACTGGACGTGGACGGCCCGTGGTCATCTGCCGGAACGCTTCGTGGATCGCTCCCGGGATCTCTGCTACGGACGTGACGCGCGTGTTCCACTTGACGATGGGCTTGAATATGTCGAGCTGTTCCGTGACCTCGTGCAACTGCCCTTCACCTTTGCCCAGCGAGCCGCTGGGGATCTGGCCGGAGATGAGCAGCACGGGCGAGGACGATGCGTAGGCGGTACCTATCGCCGCCGAAGCGTTCAAGGCGCCGGGCCCGGGGACGACGAGGGCGACGCCGGGTTTGCGTGCGACGCGGGCGTACCCGTCCGCCATGTACGCGGTCGTCTGCTCATGACGGGTGCTGACGAGCCTTATGGCCTGGCTGTCATGAAGGGCGTCGAAGGCCGCCATGATCTGAACCCCCGGGAGAGCGAACACCGTGTCCACTCCCTCCGCTTCAAGAGACCTGCGAAGCGCTTCGGCGCCGGTCATTTCGGGCATTTCGAGTACTTTCTGCAAGTGGAATCGACGGATGACGGCATTGTAGGCCGGGTGGGGCTTCGACCGCCGACGCGCTGACCCAGAGCCGTACAATCCGACCCTATGTCAAACATGCATCCGTTCGTCGGTTTGCAGCGGAGGGCGCCCAAATGAACTCCGGTGTCGACGAGGGCGGCCTCCCGGCCGGGAAGCTTCCGCCGGAGTTACTGGCGCGGTTGCTGGCGAAGGTCCGGCGCGACGATCCGAGGGTGATCGTTGGGCCGGGCGTCGGCGAGGACGCGGCGTTGATCGATTTCGGCGACAGGCTGCTCGTGGCCAAGAGCGACCCGGTGACCTTCGCCACGGACCTGATCGGCTGGTACGTGGTGCAGGTGAACGCAAACGACGTGGCGTGCTGTGGCGCCGACCCGAAGTGGTTTCTTGCG